>JANQFM010000582.1 GCA_028277865.1 Acidobacteriota bacterium | reverse complement strand
GCAACACATGGCCCCTCTTCTCCAACTCGAAAGCAACGGGAAAAGGGGAGTTGGGATTAACGGCCTCCGGCTCGTCTAAAGGGACAGGGAGAGCGTCCGGGAGCGACTCCTCTTCAGCCGGGGACGCGGGCAGGAAAGGGGCCGTGCGGTTGCGGGCCTCCGGATCGCCTTCGAAACCTGGAAGGTCGACCGGAAGAGACCATTCGAGTTCAATCGGTGCGCTCTTGGTTCCTGGCTGATCCCGTGGCTCGGCCACCGTTGGGATTTCATACTTGGTGCTCCCGATTAGTGCCAGCGCCTGCTTCACGACTTGCTCCTGATCGTCACCGGTCAAAATCGTGAAGGCGACCAGGAATGGGCCGGCCTTGAATGCGCCTTGAGTCATGAAGCGGTATCGGCCAAGCTGAGGATTGCGAGCGCTTGCCGAATAATAGAATCCCACAACTGTCCTGCTCTCCAAAGGCTGCAGCGGGAACTCTGACTCGGACGCTCCGGCCCTGACCTTTTCGGGCATCTCCTCGACCAGCCGGCGCAGTAAATTGTAGGAAGGCCCCGGACGGCCCTTTTGCCACATGGGGGAGAGCAGCACCTGGAAGTCCTGGATGGCAGGCGGCGGGAAAAAAGCGATGGCGGGAAAGGGCTGCCCGTCCCAATGGTTGTCTTGCCAGCCGACGGGAGCCTCGACCGAGATGCCGTCGCCCCGTGCGAAGACATAATTGCGCCTTGCGCTGCCATCCGTGGACGAAGGCGTTTGGGACAGATCCTGAGTCCCGCTGGCGGGCATCCGTCCGGCCGATTGCCCGGATGACATGACCGCACCGATCAAGCAGATCAGGGCCGCTGCCCTTGCGGCCGGGATTTTGAATTGCATGCAACCTCCTCATCACGGGTCGTTTCTCTGTACCGGTTGCCGAGGTTGTTCACTGCCGTTATCAAATATGTTGATTCAAGAAACGACTGCCGGGGAATTTTCCCCTCATTGATCATCAAAAAGATGAATGAACTTGCATGGGGCAAACGCACCGCAGCCAAATTGATGGGCCAGTTGCTCCTCTCTCGGATTCGTCACCCGAGACTCGGAGATTCGAACTTCCTTGAATTCCGCGCAGTCTTCGCCCGAAGCCAGCTTTTGACGAATCTCTTCAGATGCGTCGAACATGAAATCCCGCGGCGAAGGTGTGCGGCGGATCCTGGAAGAGGGCACCCGCCATAGCGGCAGGCGACCCGAATACCAGCTTATTGGATCGCATGAGCTGCTCCTCACCATCTGGGCCCAACCGTCCCCTCATGACGGCTGACATCACGGAAAAGCCTTCGGCCTTGTCCGTCTACAAGGATGAGTGCAAAAACCGGGGAAGGAGTCAGCAGTCAAGAGTCGGGAGTCAAGAAGAGGATCCGCTTGAAAACACTGTACGGCAAAGCTGACATAAGATATGAATGCACCTGAAACAGGCGCTCTTTACTTTGCGTTCTTTGCGGCTTTGCGTCTTTGCGAGAAGTCCGGTCTGGGCTATGAGCTGGAACCTGGGGCCTGGAGCCCCTGACTGCCGCCAGACTCCTCGGTGCCAACCCCGGTGCTAAGCCGTTTTCGGAAGAACCAGAAGGAAATCATCAAGGAGATTCAGCATGGCACTTTATTATTCGCTTGGAACCAATCTGATACCGGCAGCAGAAATTTTGGAGAAGTCCAACGACCTGCAGCGGCTGGCCGAGAAGAGGATTGCGTCGGTCGAGCTTCAATCGGCCAGCTTTCGGAGGTCTGATGTTTTCGACCGGCCCCTGAATCTGGCCAGCGAAGACGCCGGCAGGCCTTTTACCCCCATTGGGCCAGGAAAGCCCTTGACCATCTACATCACTTCAATCTATCCCGGCGATCTGCCGCCCAGGGATGGCTTGTTCGGCCTCAACCGCGGCGCCCTCGTCACTTCAGCAGTCAAGAGCTGGCAAAGTTTCGACGCCCAACCCAGGGCGCTCAACATCCTGAAGGACAAGGCACAGAAGCGGACCCCAATTTCCGGGCCGGCGGCCGTAGAGGAAGGAAGCCCGCTGGTCTTCTACTCGCCCGCTGTGATCGACCGATCGCTGATCCTGACTTTCGAGATGGCATTCGATAACGTCGATGAGGAATTTTTTCAGCAAGTCGGGGATGTCTTCGCCGGAGCAGCCGGCCTGCCTGTATTCGCCTCTGCCTCGCCTTTTCTCCTGGCAGCGAGCTCCCTTATCAAAGTGGGCTCAAGACTCGCCAACAGCCTTTTCGACAGCAGGGCCGAGTTCCAAGCCACCGAGAACATTGCTCTCGACGTGGCGGGAAAGCCGGCCGCCTTGGCTGGGCATGCCCTGGTCACCCGATCCGAGCTGGATGAAAGGGCATTGCAGAGCCACTTTGTACAAAGCAGCGGGGAACTGGTGGACAAGACCACCGATGCACCCTACCAAGGAGAGATCCCCTATGTGGTGATGGCTCTGGACGGCAGGGCCGATCCGGCGCTGGACGGTTTCAGGGCGACAGCTGCCAGCGCGTCCATTTTGCAGCGCTTTTACAACGTTCGGTCGGATGGCGAAACCGATGCCGATGTCCTCATCGAGGCCCTCAAGTTCTACAATGACTTCCGCTATCGAACCGAAGCTCAGAAGTTGCACAGACTGTCTCAGCAGCCAGGCCTGTCAGCGGACGACAAAGAAGCTTTGGAAAAACGAATTGAGGCCTTGCTCAAGAATATCCAAAGCGAGCTTTTCCAACTGTCCGCCGAGTGATCAAGCGAAAATCGGTCGGGGCGGTCGAACGACTTTCCCGATCCGCAGGGGCCGTCATCACCGAGACCTTGCCCGAAAGAAGGGAGAGATCGCCAATGGTGGGAGATGATGGGGTGACATGCTGTCCTACTTGCTGTAGATTCATGATCCTGCGTGGATAAACTGCAACGGCGCTTTTTTCGCCTCACCCTGCTGAACATCCTTTCAAACGTCACGGTCCCTCTGGTGGGGCTGGTGGACACGGCAATGCTGGGGCACTTGCCTCAGATCCGCTTCTTGGCCGGGGTGGCGCTGGCTTCGGTGCTTTTCGAATACCTTTACTGGTCCTTCGGGTTCCTGCGCATGGGGACGACCGGAATGACGGCCCAGGCGGTGGGCCGACAGGACGATCGCGAATTGGGCCTGATCCTCTATCGCTCCCTGGCGCTGGCGCTGGGGATTGCCGCCCTGATCCTGCTTTTGCACCCTTTGCTGGCTCGAGCCGGTTTTGCTGTCCTGTCCGGCAGCGCCGAAGTGGAAGCGGCGGGACGCGACTACTTCAGCGGACGCATCTGGGGAGCGCCGGCCGTGCTGTGCAACTTCGTGCTGCTGGGCTGGTTCTTGGGCCGTGAGGAAAGCGGCAGGGTGCTGTGGCTCAACGTCGTCGCCAACCTGGCCAACGTGGCACTCAACTACCTGTTCATCATCCACTTGCAGATGGCCGCCCTGGGAGCGGGGATTGCCAGCATGCTCAGCCAATACCTCATGCTGATGCTGGGCCTGATCCTCTTCTGGAAGACGGGCCGCAAGCGGCGTTGGCGCTGGAAAGAGGTCTTGGAGCGGGAAAAGCTCCTCGTCCTGCTGCGCCTCAACAGCGACATCCTCTTCCGTACCCTGGGGCTGATCACCACGTTCGGCGTCTTTGTCAACTTCAGCGCCCTGCTGGGGACCGGCGTGCTGGCCGCCAACGCCATCTTGCAGCGCCTGTTGAGCTTGGCCTCCTTCGCCATCGACGGGGCCGCCTTTGCCAGCGAGAGCCTGTCGGGGATTTTCCTGGGCCAAAAAGACCGCCGGTCGCTGCGGCGGCTGGTCGCCCTCTCGCTGGGAGTCAGCCTGGCCTTGGCCATCGCCTTCATCCTGGGCATGCTGCTGACCGGCTCGCTGCCCTTTCGGCTGCTGACATCTCATCGGGAAGTGATCGCCCTGGCCTCTGACTTCCGCCTTTGGCTCTTCGTGACCTTGCTTTTCGGCTCAATCGCCTACAGCTTCGATGGAATCTTCCTGGGGATGACGGCGGGACGCCTGCTGCGCAACAGCATGCTGGTCAGTGCATTGCTGGTCTTCCTGCCCTTGGCGGTGGCGGCGGTCCTCTGGGAGAGCAACAGGCTGCTGTGGGCAGGGCTGGTGGCATTCATGATTTCGCGGGGGGCTCTTTTGGGGTTCTTCGGTCGAAAGCTGCTGCGTTGAATTTTTCGTGGACTCATGCCATCTTTATCCGCTCCACATATCCCGAGGGTCTAATAGGCTGCAACAGTCGCTTGATTCCGGGTGCCTTTTAGGCCCCCGCCTGGGATCAGGCATCCATATATTTCGCCCTGGCGCGAGGTTCGGGCGGTTCCCTTTCCGCCCGAACCTCTCCTTTCCGCCTTGATGATCGCACTTTGGCAGCCCAAGGCTATGGTCTACCCCTTGGAACGCCCGCATCTTGAGGTTGTCGTAAAAGGGCGGCAAGAGCAGATTCACGCAGAGGCGCAGAGACGCAGAGGATGCAGAGAAGACAAGGATCAGCACCACTGGTTATTGTCGACCGGTGCATCGTGACGAGGATTGGACTTTATCGACAGCCTCATCTTTCGGGCCTCCGGAGTCCGGTCTGCCCGCCTGCCGGAACGTATGCACTCGGTTATTAACCCGCGGGTGGAAATCCAATCGAGAAGATTCTGGTTCTTCCGGCAAATGGGGAGGTCATGCCTTAGCCAGCCCCTCGTGGAGGAAATAGAGTCGGAGCTTGCAGTATTCCATGTCCCTGAAGCCGTAGGCGCTTCTTTTCAGCACTTTGATCTTGTTGTTGAGGCCTTCCAGGGGGCCGGTCGAGATGCGGCGCCCGAAGTAGTCGAGCAGGCCGTCGCGGTGGCTGTCCAGGGTGTCGGCCAGGCGTTCGAAGAACGTGTTGCCGATGCCTTTGGCCTGCTTGATCCAGCCGCCCAGTAAGGCCAGCTCATCCTCGCGTGAGGGGAGGCTCCAGAAGGTGCGGAGCTGCTCCTTGAGCAGGCAGGCCTCAAAGAGGGGCGGGTTGGCCTGCTTGAGGCGCTCGAGGTGCTCCAGCGCGCTTTCCTTCAGCTTCTCCTTGCCGCGCAGCAGCACGAAGCGGCATCCCTTCAGGGCTTGGCGCTCGGCGTCCTCCAAGCCGCGCATCATCTGGCGGCGGGTCTTGTCGATGGTCTTGTTGGCCAGGGCGGCGACATGGCAGGGGTCGTGGACGATGTCGAGTTCCGCGACGACTGCAGTTCTGCTGGACGATGATCAACTACGACATCCCCTGGAACCCCAACCGCCTGGAGCAGCGCATGGGCCGCATCCGCCGCTACGACCAGGAAAAGGACTGCCTGATCTTCAACTTCGTCAGCACCAACACCCGCCTTCGAGCGCATCCGCCAGACCGAGGCCGACCTGGACCCCGGACGAACGGGCAAGGTCTTCAACCGTGATCGGCGACATCTTCCCCGCCAACCAGTTGGAGCGGATGCTGCACGACCTTTGCACCCGCAACCTCAGCCTGGACGTGATCCAGGACCGCATCGTGGAGCAGGTGGACACGGAGCGCTTTCGGAGCGTTTGGGGCGCGACTACCCGCGCATCGTCTTCGACAAGGCTCTTCTGGCCGAGGATCCCAACCGCGAGTGGGTGACTCCGGGGCATCCGCTCTTCGAATCGCTGCGGGCGCTGGTGGAGGAGCAGACCCAGGACCACCTGCAACGCGGCGCGGTCTTTTGCGACTTGAACGGCGGCAGCCGGCCCCACCTCACTCACGCGATTCCAGTTGCAATGAAGTGAAAACCCCGCTGTCGGGGAATATCAATGCTAGCGCCGTGAAGAGGTCCTCGCTCGACAAGCTCATCTGCCCGAACTGCAGCGCACTCTTCTCACGAACAAAGAATGCTTGTGACTCAAACGGCGAAAGCTCTATGGTCGTCATTTCTTCCTGCCCAGCAGATGTTAGACGGAGCACGACGGTGATGTCTAGCTGGCTTGGATTCACCACGGCAACAGCGGTGTCAGTATCAAACGGTGCGAAGAATCTCCGCCCTATTGGCGACGCTGGAAGTCCTACCCTGCTCAACGGCTCGCCGGGGATAGTCGAAACTCCCGCTGGGGCATACTCTAGGAATCCAGATAGCGTGGCCAGGCTCGGGTCAGCTTTGAGCACGATATACCCGACATCCGTGGCCGGAGAATCGCCGTTCACCTTAAAGCGCCGGGCGTCCAGCCCCTCGGCCTGAATGGCGAGTCTTCCCGTTTCATCGGTTTGATGAGTGGAGCCGCTGACCGCGTCGAGTACGGATTGATTGCTCCATGGAGTGCCGTCTTCTCGATAAAGCTGCAATTCGAATTGACGAGTATTTGTTCCCAGATTCAGAGTCTGAAAAATCGTAGCCCAGTCCGGTCCGGCGACAGCACGAGGCAGTATGATTTGAGTCGGAAAGGCGCAACCATCCGCCGTGTGGGTTACTACAACGGAGGCCAGGGTGCTTGCGTTGTCCTCATTAACAAGGAAAAACTCCATTCCATCCGAAACCCACAACCCGGTCTGGGCAGTGCCGCTTTGACCGTTAGCCAAGACCGTGCCGCCCGGTGATCCAACGCGAACAGCGACATTGGAGACCGCTGGCGCAGACCAAGTGATCGTAGTCTGGCCCAGGGTACCTTCGCACACCTGAATAGGGTTAGGATTTGCGGAAATCGAAGGTGCGCCAGTCCCTCCCGCCACGTTGAACAATAATTCGACAATTCCGCCGGATAAGCCGTTTCGAACAGAGACCATCTCGCTTGTGATGATCAGTTGCCCCCCAGAAGCGGGTGTTCTGTAGATACCGGAAGCGAATGCATCCATGATCGACAGGTGTGGCCGTACGAACTTGTATTCGTCGTCCACAGCCTGGTCGCTCGACAGCGTAAATTCCTCCGAGAAGGTAAACCCTGAGCCGGATGAGGTGAGCCTGGCGCTCGCCGCAGCAACACCTATCAGC
>JANQFM010000565.1 GCA_028277865.1 Acidobacteriota bacterium | reverse complement strand
CGGCAAATAGAGCGACTATGAGCCTCAAAATCGAGGAAATCTGGCCTCGATTCCCCGCTTTCTCGCTACGATCATTTCTACCGCGCAGACTCCTAGCCCGGGTTCTTATGGATTGCCGTAGCGAGGAGCCGGGAAGCCACAGAGGGCCATAGAGTGATTCCTCTCCGTGCACTCTGTGCCTCTGTGGCAAAAACAGCGGCTGGATACTGTTCGCCAAAGTTGCTAAGATTCTCGTTATGCCCAATTGTGCCGTTCCTCTTTCTCCCGGCTCAGCAGTGGGCAGCGCAAGCCGATGAGGCACCTCAATGCCGATGGATGTCACTCTTGTTTCAATGCCCTGGGCGGAAGTCCAGCGGCCTTCCATTGCCCTGGGGCTGCTGCGGGCGTCGTTGGATGAGACTCCGCTTCGCAGCCAGGTCGTCTACGCCAATTTGCGTTTCGCCGAGCTGATCGGATTGGTCTCCTACCACGCCGTCCTGTCCACACCGACGGACCACTTGGTGGGCGAGTGGTGCTTTTCGAAAAACCTTTTTCCTGACTTTTATCCCGATGACGAGGCCTATCTGGATCTCGTCATGGGCGTGCGCAGCCAAGGCTTCGCAGACAGCCTGGAGGAACGCAAATCCTTGTTGCGCTGGCTGCGCTCCAAAACCACCGACTACATCAACCGCCTGGCTGAATCGATTCTGGAGCAGGGGCCGCGCATCGTGGGATGCAGTTCCGTTTTTCAGCAACACTGCGCCTCTTCGGCATTGCTCAAGCGGATCCGGGAACTGAGTCCCGATACCCTGACGCTGATGGGCGGCGCCAATTGCGAAGGCGAGATGGGGGTCGAGACGTTGCGGGCCTTCCCATGGATCGATTGCGTGGTCTCGGGCGAGGCGGACTTGCTGTTTGGGGACTTGTGCCGGATCATTCTCGACCAGGGGCGGGAAGCCGATACTGTCGCCTTGCCCTACGGCACCATGACCCGAGCCCATCTGCGCCTGGCTTCCAACGGCGGTCCTCCCGGAATGTGGCCGCCGCGCAGTACGGTCGGCAACCTCGATCAACTGCCCATCCCCGACTACGACTCCTACTTCGAAGCCCTGACGGCCTCCACCCTGTCGAACCTGATCAAGCCCGGGCTGCCCGCCGAAAGCTCGCGAGGCTGCTGGTGGGGCGAGAAATCGCACTGCACCTTTTGCGGCCTCAACGGCACCGGCATGGGCTATCGCTCCAAATCCCCCCAGCGGGTCGTTTCCGAGCTGGACGAGCTGAGCGGCCGCTACGGCATTGGCAACATCCAGATGGTCGACAACATCCTCGACATGTCTCATATCAAGACCGTGCTGCCCAAGCTGGCCGCCGCCAAGAGAAACTACTCCCTTTTTTACGAGACCAAGGCCAACCTTAAGCGCGACCAGCTCCAATTGCTGGCCAAGGCCGGTGTGAGCTGCATCCAGCCCGGAATCGAAAGCCTGGACGACAGGGTTCTCAAGCTGATCGGCAAAGGCAATTCGGCCCTCATGAACCTGCAGCTTTTAAAGTGGACGGGGGAGTACGGAATCCATTCCTCCTGGAACATGCTGTGCGGATTCCCGGGCGAATCGGACGATTGGTACGGCGAAATGGCCGCTTGGCTGCCGGCAATCTTCCACCTGCAGCCGCCCTCCGGGGTCATCCGGGTACGCTACGACCGCTTCAGCCCCTACCAGATGCGGCCCCAGGAGTACGGCATCACCCTGACTCCCAGCAGAGCCTACTTTTCGGTCTACCCTCTTGAGGAAGAGGCGATGATGCGGCTGGCCTACTCATTCGAAGACGCAGGACGCACCGAGCACGTCCACCGGGGCATCCAAGAGCGCCCCGGCCATCGAGCGCTCCAATTCGCCGTGCAGCGATGGAAGGACTTGTGGCAGCAATCGCCGCCCCTGCTCAAGGTTTTCGATGACGGCCGAAGGCTCCGTATTCTGGACACGCGCCCCGGCGCCCGACAGCAAAGCTGGACGGTCGAAGGCCTGCAAAGGGAAGTCTACCGCCATTGCGACAGCGCCAGGACGCCGGCATCGCTGCTGCGCCTGTTGAATGCTCAAAGGCAGGATGAGGTCTCTTGGCAGCAAGCCGAACCGGCGGTAAAAGCCATCTGTCAGTCCAAGCTCCTGCTGCGGTTGAACGGAAAGCTGCTCGGTATCGGGGTCAACAGCGGTGTCCCGGTTTGAGGCAGCAGACGCTGGGGTCGCAGTTATTCGAAGTATTTGATTTGTGCTGTTCGGTGTGTGTAGTTGGCCCCGAACTGGGTGCCGCAGTCCTGGCAACGGCACTGCAAGTCGATCACCCCGGGGCCTTTTTCCGCCCGTCCCAGCTCTTCGAGCAGCTTGGAGCCACATTTGGGGCATTGCAGCAAGGACAGTGCCTTGACCTGGGTCTTCTTGGCGGCCCCCGTCGGCTTGAGGGGCTGTTTTGCCGGTTCCTTTCCGCTCCTGACGCCGGCGCGGTAGTCGGGGCCGTCCAGGCGCACCACCCGGCACATCTCCAGTATGCGTGAGTAAAGGCGCTTGCCGATGCGCTCTTGAAGGGTCTTTTCCTCCAAGTCGCGGTCCACCAATGACCGCGAGCCGCCGGATCGAGGCGCCTTGCGCTCCAGCAGCCAGTTGGAGGTCAGGACGGTGGGGTTGTTGTGGGTGTATCGGTGGTTGAGGATGGTGCGGATGGTTTCGGCCACCCACTCGGTGGGGCGCCCGGTTCCCAGGTCATCCCACACCAACAGGTCCACCTCCATGAGCGGGACCATCACTTCACGCTGGGTTTCGGGCGAATCGGGCCCGTAGGAATATTGCAGCCGACGCAGCAACTCGGCTTCGTCCACAAAGCGTCCGCTGATCAGCTTGTCGCGGATGAGCTGCTGCAGGATGGCCACTGAAAGGTGAGTCTTTCCCACGCCGCAGGGCCCCACCAAGAGCAGCCCCCGCTCAACCAGGGGGAATTGATTGACGAAGCCTCGCGCGGCGGCACGAGCCTTGTCCTGCAGGGGATGGTGGATCGTATAGTCGGCGAAGCCCTTGCTTTGGTAACGCGATGGGATGCCGGCGTTCTCCAACAGCACGCGGCGGCGGTTGTCGGTGGTGCAGCTCGGGCATCGAACGGCCCGCTCGATCCCGTCCTGCTCCCGGATCACCCATCCGGCTCCGTGGCACTGGGCGCAGGATCCCTGCTCAGCAGCCTGTCTCATCCCGTCCAGAGAACCTCCTTCCCGCCTCCTTCGACGTTCTCGGAACGGGCCAGCACAAACAGAAAGTCGGATAAGCGGTTGAGGAAAATCAGCAGATCGGGATTCATCTCCTCCTGCTTCATCAACTGCACCAGCAGGCGCTCGGCGCGGCGGCACACCGAGCGGGCCAAGTGCAGGCAGGATGCACCCTGCGAGCCTCCCGGCAAGATGAAGTTCTTGAGGCGGGGAAGATCCTCCTCCATTTCATCGATGGCCCATTCCAACTCTTCCCAATCCCTGCTGGCGACCCGTTCGATGCTGCGCTTGGACCCCAGTGAGGTCGCCATGTCGGCACCGGCGTTGAAGAGCTTGTTCTGCAGCATTTGCAAATGCTGTCGGACGCGTGTGCTGCGGCAAAAAGAAGCCGCCAGGCCCAGCACCGAGTTGAGTTCGTCGAGTGTCCCGTAGGCCTCGACTCGCAAGGTGTCTTTTTCAACCCGTTCGCCGCTGAAAAGAGCCGTCTTCCCCTGGTCTCCGCTGCGTGTGTAGATCTTCATGGCATTCAGGCTGAGGGCTGGGCACTGGAGGCAGAGGAACCTTGCTCCCCTGCGCCGTCACGATAGCACGAAGGCTGGATAATGAGAAAGGAGCCTGCCCTTCTCGTCTGTGAGGTCGATTAAGAGCCGATCAACATTCTTCTTTTCTGACTTTGCATTCTTTGCGGCTTTGCGCGAAACTCCCGTCTCAAAATGAGCCTACACCAAGCAGTCGGCGAACTTCAGAGAGGGTGTCGCTGGCCAGGGCGCGGGCTCGGTCGGCGCCGTCGCGGAGAATTCTCTTCATGAGTTCGGGGTCGCTGGCAAGCTCCTTCTTGCGCTCGCGAACGGGCCGCAACTCATCCATGAGGTGCTCGTGGACGGCATCTTTGAGCCGGACATACTTGAGGGTTCCCTGGCGGTACTGGCTTTCGAATTCCTCGACGACTTCGGTCGGGGCGGTCAGTTCCAGCAAATGAAACAGGTTGGCCACGCCGGGGCTCTTCTCGCCGTTCAGGGCGGCGGGTCCGATGTCGGTGACAGCGGAGCGGATTTTCTTGAAAATGCTCTTTTCGTCCTCCATCACGCCGATGCAGTGCTTGTCGCCGTAGCTCTTGCTCATCTTCCTTTCGGGGTCGGCCGGTGAGACGATGCGGGCGCCCTTCAGGTTCAGCTTGCGGCGCAGTTCCCCGCCCGTGTAGGGAATGGGGAAGACTTTTCCGAAGCGCTTGTTGAACTTCTGGGCAATGCCTCGGGTCAGCTCCAAGTGCTGGTCCTGGTCGCTGCCCACCGGGACCGCCCGCGCTCGGTAGACCAGGATGTCAGCCGCCTGCAGAACCGGATAGTCGAACAGCCCGACTGTCACATAGGCTTGCTGATCGCTCTTGTCCTTGAACTGGGTCATGCGCTGAACGTCGCCGTAGGCTGCCACGCAGTTGAAGATCCAGCACAGCTCGACGTGCTCCGGGATGTGCGACTGGATCATGACAATGGAGCGTTGGGGATCAATTCCGCAGGCGATCAAATCGGTGGCCACGTCAATGGACTGCTTCTGCAGGTTGGCTGGGTCGAATTCCACCGTAATGGCATGGTAGTCAACCACTCCGTAGATGCAGTCGAAGTGATCCTGCAGCTTGACCCAGTTGCGGATGGCACCGAAGTAGTTGCCGATGTGCAGCTGCCCTGTCCCGGTGGGCTGTATGCAAGAAAGCGCCCGCTCAGTAGCCATGTCCTCCGTTCTCCCATTTGCGCCTTGGCGTCTTGGCGCGAAACTCCCCAATCCGCCGCAAAGCCAGCTACTATATCAAAAGCCAATCCTGTTAGAATCTTCTCTCCACAGGTCTGAGGCCAAACATGGGGGAGGAATCTAAATGGCACTGACGGACTTGGCAAAAAGGATCAATGCGGCGCTGGAAAACGAGGCCCCTGCGCTCTTTAAAGCGCTTTCTCCGCTGGGCAAGGCGGCGGCATTTCCGCCCGACATTCCCTTTCAGGCTCAACAGGCACGGGGCAAGGCATTCAACGCCACCATCGGGCAGATCACCGACGGCAAAGGCAAAGGCATCCCCCTCAAGCCCATCCGTGCCGCCTTGGCCGGATTATCTGAAGAAGAGGCGAGCCGGGCATTGCTTTACTCGCCCATCGCCGGAATCCCAGAGTTGAGGCAAGCCTGGATGGAATGGCAGCGACGTTGCAATTCGTCGGCCAAACCCTCCACTTTGCCCTTGGTGACGGTCGGGCTGACCCATGGACTCTCGATGGCGGCCGATCTTTTCGCGGGCCCGGAGACACCCGTGGCGGTCTCCCAGCCGTATTG
>JANQFM010000563.1 GCA_028277865.1 Acidobacteriota bacterium | reverse complement strand
GTACCGGTTTCCGGGGATCCCTCTTCCTGACTCCTGACTCCTGATTCCTTCCTACTGAATCCACACTTTGTTGATTTTGACGGGCAGGATGGGGAGGTTGCGGTGACCGGCACGATTAGTCGTGGGCGCCTGGGCAATGCCTTCGGCGACCTGCATTCCTGTGATCACCTTGCCGAAGACCGCATAGCCCCATTCCTGTTGAGTCTTGCCCCTGTGGTTGAGGGTGGCGTTGTCGGAAAGGTTGATGAAGAATTGGGACATGGCGCTGTGGGGATTGGGGGTACGGGCCATGGCGATGGTTCCGCGCAGGTTTTGCAGCCCGTTGTCGGCTTCGTTGGGGATGGGCTTTCGATTCGGCTTTTCCTTCAATGCGGGAGTGAAGCCTCCTCCCTGAATCACAAAATAGGGAATGACCCGGTGGAAGATGGTTCCCTCATAGTGCCCCGTGCGAACGTATTGCAGAAAGTTCTGAACCGTCGTGGGCGCCTTGGCCGGATAGAGTTCGACCACAATTCGCCCCAAAGAAGTATCGATGACGACGGTGGGATTCTGGGCCGAGAGGGGGACAAGGCCCAGCGACCAAAGCAGAGCTGACAACATCAGAAGGCCGCAGCCTTTTTGCATCATGGCGAGATCTCTCCCCGTGAGCCAATCATACCCAGCAAAAGGTTGGAGTCCAAGGTCGGGTGAGCGGGTTGCAGTTCGTCCCAGGCTGCAGGATCCCAGAGCCTGAAACCTGAAATCCGAAGCCTGATTCGCGGCTCCTCATTTCTGACGCGGGAAGCGGTTGTCCACCCCCTGATCCTCCATTCCTTTTTACCTCTTGCCTCCCTGTTTCAATGGCATGGATATTGCATTTTTACATTTCGATTTCTAGATCCTTGATAACCTGGATTTTTGCACAAACGGTCGAATTTGTTCGCCAATGGCCTCTCTGCTGGCTTGGTGCATTGCATTAGAGAAGTCAAATCGGCTTCGGGTCAGTAGTTTAGCGCTTGCTTCCCTTGATTCTCAAGAAAAGATGATTGCTTTCTCCATCTTGCCCAGAAGAAGAAACGCATTCAGTTTCTTGAATACAGAAATCCACATAATTGAATTTGGCCATGGATATCAGACCGAGCGCAATTGCCCGGAAATCGAGATCCTGACTTATGGGGCGGAGTTGCCGGAGGGAATCCCTCCCGCCGTGAGGCCTGAGCCGGACTGGCTTGAACATGCCGTCTGCTCCGGCTTCCTTCGACTCATAGCCGTCGCCGCCCGCCATCCCGGGTGAGGCAATAGTGAAGAGAAGTCGAATGAATCAACCAGGGGCTGGGCTGCACATGCCTGTCGCACAACCCCTTCCAATGGAGGCTTCAATGAAACGATCAATACTCTCATTCATCCTTGCGTTGAGCGTCACCGCCCTTTTGGCGGGCGTTGCTTCAGCGCAGTCGAGCACCGGCACGATCAACGGATACGTCCGGGACGCCAGCGGAGCGCTGGTACCCGGTGCCGAAGTGACCATCACTCGGACCGGGACTGGAATCAGCAAAAAGGCGCTGACCAATGACTCGGGGTATTTCGAGTCCCTGCTTCTGGAGCCGGGAACCTATGAAGTCAAAGCCGAGATGACCGGGTTCCGAACCTCCGTGGTTCAGGATGTGGTCTTGCAAGTCCGCGAGACGGTCCGCATCGACCTCGTGCTGGAGGTCGGCGAGGTCACTGAGACGGTAATTGTCGAGGCTGCCAGCGGCAAAGTGGAGACGCAAAAATCAGAGGTGGGCAAGGTGGTCAGCAACAAAGACATCATCGACCTGCCCCTGAACGGCCGAAACGCCCTGCAGCTGGCTCAGCTGCAGCCGGGCGTGATGCCTCCCGAGCCGGGCGCCGTCGGCGCATCCAACTTCTCAGTCAACGGACAGCGCGGACAGAACAACAACTTTCTGCTGGAGGGCGGCAACAACAACGACCTGGCAGCCAACTTCCCGACTTCCAACGCCAATGTGGAAGCGCTGCAGGAGTTCAAGGTGCAGGCCTCCAGCTACGATGCGGAGTTCGGCCGCAGCTCCGGCGCTCAGATCAATCAGGTCATCAAGAGCGGGACCAATGAAATCCACGGCAACGTGTACGAGTTTCACCGCAACGACGCCCTGGACGCCCGCAACTTCTTCCTGGACGATACCGAGAAGCTGATCCAGAACCAGTTCGGATTCACTTTGGGCGGGCCTGTCATCCGCGACAAGTTCTTCCTCTTCGGCTCGTATGAGGGGCAGCGCATCCGCGACGAAGCGCCCCTGACCCAGTCGCTGGTCCCCGGGACTGACGTGCGCAACGGCAACGTCGGCAACCTTCTCAACGGAAACGGCCAAGCGGTCCTGGACCCGGATGGGGATGGTGTCATCGATGTTCACCCGATCACCCGGACCTTGCTGGACACCTTCGTCCCCTTGCCCACCGGGCCGGTGGACCCCGCAACGGGACTGGGGCAGCTGGCCACCGCCGTGGGGCAATTCACCAACGAAGACCAGTATGTGATCAAAGGCAACTACCTGCTCAGCGACAAGAACAACCTGACAGTCACCTACCTGCTCAACGACTTTGAAGACTTCGACGCCCTTGCCTTCGGAAACCCGGCCAACACGGTGCCGGGCTTCGGGGACTTCGGCAGCACCCGCACCCAGAACGCGATCATCAATGACGACCACTCCTTTTCGCCTACACTGATCAACAACCTCCGCTTCGCCTACAACCGCCTCTCGCTCTTCTCGGTGATCCCCGAAGACACCACAGATCCTCAATCCATCGGCTTCACTGGGGTCCTGCCCAACAACGGCAATTTCCCTTCAGTGCCCAACATCCGAGTCGGCACTTTTTCCTTGGGCGGCTCGATCCAGGGTCCGCAAGGGCGCGGCGACGACACCTTCGACTTGAGCGACACGGTTTCCTGGGTCAAAGGCGACCACAGCTTCAAGTTCGGCTTCAACTGGACTCACTTCAACCAGGACCAGCTCTTCAACTTCGCCAACAACGGCCTGCACCTTTTCGCCGGAATCCTGGGAACCGAGTCGGTCGACTTCCTGGGCGGCATCTCCACCCTTTGGCTGCAGACAGCCCTGCCCGACCTGCATTTCCGCCAGAACACCCTCTCCTGGTTCTTCAACGATGCCTGGAAGGCCACCGACCGCCTGACGTTCAATGTGGGGCTGCGCTACGAGCTCTTCTTTCCCACCTATGAGCAGGACGACAAGATCGGCACCGTCGATTTCATCGGCGACCTCAATGTAGGAACCGCCCAGTCCACCCGCTTTGCCTTCGCCCCTCCCGGATTCCTGTTCCCGGGTGATCCCGGCATCCCGCGTTCCACCACCGCCACCGACGAGATCAACCTGGCGCCCCGTCTGGGCTTC
>JANQFM010000534.1 GCA_028277865.1 Acidobacteriota bacterium | reverse complement strand
AAGGAGGGGAGGGGATGCGCAGAGACCGCGATGAGGTTGCTGGCTCGCGGCCTAGCCATTCAGTCATTCGCTCCGCCGGGGCGGGCCCGACGGTGGCGTTTTTCCAGGCTTCATGGCATGTGCTTCCGTCAAATCAGCGGTATTGGGACGGGTTAACCGATATATGTGCCCCTCTTGTGCGTTCATGAGCCGTTGACTGGCTTGGAATGCGCCTGTTATGATTGGCTATTTGGAAGAGGAGGGGGGGCAGGATTGAGTTCAGAGCGCAGCCAAGCTTTCAATCCCTACAGCATACCCGTCAAGGTCTCGGGCCGAACCTCTCGGATCCGTGCTTGGAAGCAATTCTGGGGCATGTTGCGCGAGTGGAAGGTGGCCGCCAAGGCCATTGCCTCGACCAGCCACCCGCTGCTGGCTCACATCATTCCCATGCGCCGTTGCAACCTGGCCTGCGGCTATTGCAACGAGTACGATGACCACTCCTCCCCCGTGCCCGTCGAAGTCATCAATCGGCGTATCGATCACTTGGCCAGGCTGGGCACCGCCATCGTCACCATCAGCGGCGGGGAGCCGTTGATGCATCCCCAGCTTGAAGAAGTGATCCGGCACATCCGCAAGCGCGGCATGGTGGCGGGGCTGATCACCAACGGCTACCTGCTGAGCCGCAAGCGCATCGAAGCGCTCAACAAGGCGGGCCTGGAGCACGTTCAAATCAGCATCGACAACCTCGAGCCGGACGATGTTTCCGTCAAGAGCCTGAAGGTGCTGGACAAGAAGCTGCGCTATCTGGCCGAGTTCGCCTACTTCAAGGTCAACATCAACTCGGTGCTGGGGTCGGGTATCAACAATCCCGAGGACGCCTACGTCATCAGCCGACGGGCGGTGGACTTGGGGTTCACGTCCACGGTGGGGATCATCCACGACCACACCGGGCACATCAAGCCGCTCGATCCCTCCGAGGCGGCAGTCTATCACCGGGTCAAGGCAATCGGAAAGAAGGGCTACGCCCGCATCACTCCCTATTTTCAGGACAACTTGGCCGCCGGCAGGCCCAACAACTGGAAGTGCCGGGCCGGCGCCCGCTATCTTTACATCTGCGAGGACGGACTGGTTCACTATTGCTCGCAGCAGCGCGGCACCCCCGCCATTCCGCTGGGGCAGTACACCAAAGAGCACGTCCGTCACGAATTCCTGACCAAGAAAAGCTGCGCTCCCTATTGCACGATCTCCTGCGTTCACCACGCCTCGACGGCAGACTTCTGGCGCGCCCCGCAGCAAAACGTCTACGAAGCCCGCCCCAAGCCCTCGCCCACCATGGAAGACCTCCTGCAGCTCAAGTGAAGTTCGAAACCCCGGCCCGAATCGGATCCCACGCCAAGCCGCCAAGCAGAAGAACATCCTCTTCTCTTGCCGCACGAGGTTTCTTTGCGCCCGCGCGCCTCTGGGCGAGTTCCCCTCTTGCTCTTCATCACTGGATCAATTCGCGCACCACCTGATTGACCAGCTTGCCGTCGGCTTTGCCCTTGAGGCGGGGCATCACTTCGCGCATCACCAATCCCAGCTTGGCAGGGTCCCCTTTCACTCCCATTTCGTCAACGATCGGGCCGACGACCCCGGCGATTGCGTCGCGGTCGAGCTGGCGGGGCAGGTAGCCCTCCAGGATGGCCAATTGGCCCTTCTCCTTTTCGGCCAACTCGGGGCGCCCGCCTTTTTCGAACTGCTCGGCGGCCTCGCGGCGCTTCTTGGCCTCGCGGCGGATCAAATCGAGGATATCTTCGTCCTTGAGGGCTTCCCGGCGACCTTCCTTTTCGGCGTTGAGGATGGCGCCTCGAATGGCGCGGACGGTGTCGCGGCGCAGTGGGTCCTTGGCCCGCATGGCTTCCTTGAGGTCTTCAGAGATCTTGTCTTTCAGGCCCATGGCTTGCTCCTTAAAAGTGAATTGTATCGACTGAAGCCGGCAATTCGGCGTTCCCTCAGATGTCTTCACGCAAAGGCGCAGGGACGCAGAAGGGGAGGCAGAACGAGAAGAGGAGGAAAGCCGCTTTCCAGTTCGCTTTCCCTTCCTTTCTGCCTCTCTCTGCGGCTCTGCGCCTCTGCGTGAAAACCCATGAATCGTCAGCCAGGCCGAGTCGTCGCACTAGTTGCCAATCCAGCGCCGGATCTGTGAAGGCATCTCGGAAAGGGGAAGCTGGACTTGCTGGCTGGTCATGAAGTTGCGCAGCGTCGCCTTTCCCTGCTCGGCTTCGTCCGGACCGATGACAACCACGCAGGGGATCCCTTTGCGGTTGGCATACTTGAATTGCGACTTGAGGCTGGACTGCTTGAAATAAAGCTCGGTGTGGATTCCGGCTTGGCGCAGCTGATGAGCGGCTTGCAGGGAAATCGCAGCCTGATCAGGCCCGAACAAGGTGACCAGGGCCCGCACGACCGTGCCGCGTACCGAGTCGGGAAGCATGTTCAGCTCCTCCATGGCATCAATGATGCGCTCGATTCCGAACGAGGTGCCGACGGCGGGCAGCGAATCCTTCATGAAGAGTCCGATCAATTGGTCGTAACGGCCCCCGCCGGTGATGCTGGGCATTTTGGGCTTTTCGATGCTGGTTTCATAGATGATTCCGTCGTAGTAGTCCAACCCCCGCACCATGGTGAATTGGATGTCCAACTGCTTGTCGGGCACCCCCAAAGCCTTCAGGTAGCAGAGAACCTCCTCCAGGTCGGCGATTCCCTGCCGACCCTCCGAGTCCTGCGCCAGCTCCTTGCTCAATCGGCCCAGCACACTGCGGACGTCTCCCTCGATCTGTAGAAGGCCGGCCAGCCGGGAGATGACTTCAGAAGGGATCTGGCTCTCCCGAAGCTCCTCTTGGACCCTCTCCATGCCGATCTTGTCCAGTTTGTCGATCGACCGGTAGAGGCTGCCCAGTTGATCGGCGGGGACGCCCGAATAGCGTCCGATGCCGTTGAGGACTTTACGGCTGTTCAGGTGAATGGTGAAGTCCTTGAAGCCCAGCCTGCTCAGCAAGGCATGAATCAACTGGATGATTTCTGCATCAGCCAGCAAGCTGGTGGTTCCGACGATGTCGCAGTCGCACTGATAAAACTCACGGTAGCGCCCTCTTTGGGGCCGTTCCGCCCTCCATACCGGTGCAATCTGGTAGCGCTTGAAAGGAAAGTGGAGCTGCCCCCGGTGCATGGCGATCAGCCGCGCAAGAGGGACCGACAGGTCATAGCGCAAAGCCAGTTCCTCTTTGCCTCCCGCGTGCTGGGCCTGGTAAATCAGCTTTTCGGCGTCCGGCCCGTACTTGCCCAGCAAAGTCTCGGCCAGCTCAAAAGAGGGCGTCTGCAGCGGCTCAAAGCCGAACTCCTCAAAGATCCGGCTGACCTGGTCGATCACGTAGCGCCGCCGGATCATCCGCTCTGGCAGGATGTCGCGCATGCCGCGCGGAACGCGCGCTTGCAGCTGTCGGCTCATCGAATCACCTCATTGTGCTAGAAGTCCAAGTCCAAGGTCCAAAGTCCAAGGTCCAAAGTCCAAGCGGGATCTGGCCAGTTCCCTGTTCCAATCCCTCCCTGACAACCGACAACCGACAACTGACAACTGGTTCCTCCTAGACCGTGCCTTCGGGGCTGTCCTGGACTGCCTGCCGGGCCGCCTGGACCAATTCGCCGCTGCGAACCATTTTTAGGGAGGCCCTGATATCCGGGTAAAGCGCCCGGTCCCACTTCAGGTAGCCGATGCCGCATCGAAACCGTTTCAGGGCGGCCTGGCTTCCAATGCCCAGCCGGGCGGACGGGTTTTTCTTTTTCCTCCACTCCAATGCCTGTGCGGCGCACAAGAACTCGATTGCCACGACATGCTCCACGTTGTCGACGATCTGGCGAGCGTGACGAGCTGCATTGAGGCTCATGCTGACGTGGTCTTCCTGATTCGCCGAGCTGGGAATCGAATCGACGCTGTCGGGATGGGCCAGTGTCTTGCACTCCGAAACCAGCGAGGCGGCTGTGTACTGGGGAATCATCAAGCCGCTGTTGAGTCCGGCGGGCACATCATCATCGATCAGAAAGGAAGGCAGCTCAAAGTCATTGTCGGTCGCGAAATCGGTCATCTTGAAGATTCGCCGTTCCGACACGCTGCCCAGCTCCGTGAGGATGATCCCCAGGTAGTCCATGACGAATGCCAGCGGAGCGCCATGGAAGTTGCCGCCTGAAACAGACTTGTAGCGACGGGGCAGCTGCAGGAAGATCAGGGGGTTGTCGGTGGTGGCGTTGAGCTCGATCTCCACGGTCTTGTGGATGAAGTCGAGGCTGTCGCGCACCGCCCCGTGAACTTGGGGGGAGCAGCGGATCGAGTAGGGATCCTGAGGCGGAACCCGCTGGGGGCGCCTTTGCCGCGAGCCGTCCAGCAGGCTGCTGCCTGCCGTGTAGCGTCGCACCTTTCGCGCACTCTCCAGGGCACCCGGATGAGGCCGCACTGAGTGGACTTCGGCAAAAAACGGATCGGCGAAGCCCCGGATGCCTTCCAATGTCATGGCCAGGGCCAATTCGGCGTTCTCCAACAAGTTGAGCGCATCATGAACCGAAAGGGCGGCCAGGGCGCAGGAAAAAGTCGTCCCGTTATTCAGCGCCAAGCCTTCCTTGGCCCGCAATTCAATCTGCCCGCCCGCCGCCTGCATTGCTTCCTGGCCGGGAACCCGCCGCCACAAGGTCTGGCGGCCTGCGGGTCGTTGCTGAGTCACATGAAAGTAAGAGTCCGGGGATGGCTGGACCGGTGCCTTGACCGCGATGAAGGCTTCTCCCGAAGTTGTGTCCAGTTCAGGCACCGGCTTGCCTTGAGGCGGGCGGGGAACCTCTGACAGGACCAGGGTCAGATGGGAAAGCGGCGCCAGGTCGCCGCTGGCGCCCAAGGAGCCCATGCAGGGGACTGCCGGATAGACTCCCTGGTTGAGCATCTGGGTCAGCTTGTCCACCAACAGGCAGCGGACTCCCGAGTATCCCTGAGCCAAGGAGTGGGCACGCAGCAGCAGGGCGGCACGCACGCTTTCCTCGTCGAAGTACTCCCGGACCCCAGCGGCATGACTGGCCAGCAGATTGCGCATCAGCACGCGGGTTTCGTACTCATGGCTCAGGGTGGCTTTTCCGGCCAGCGAACCAAATCCCGTATTGATCCCGTAATAGGCCTGGGGTACGTCGGACAGAGGGTCGGACAGGCTTCCGACCACCTCGTCCACCCAGTCCGAAGCGGCCTGCATCTGGCGTCGGGCCCCTTCTGCCAATCGCACCTGAGGCCACTTGTGCCCCGAAGGATCGGAGCTGTCTCCCCGCGCCACCGAAACCACCGTACCGATATCCAAGGCAGAGCCCCAGCCCACTTCAACCGGCGGGCTGGCTTGACTGGGCTGCTTGTCCGACATGCTTCGTTCTGCTCCCAAAAGGGATCATTCTATACTAGAGAGGATTCCGGTTCGGAAGGAAAGGAATCCCCCAACCTGCCGAATCCTGGTAGAATCGGGATTCCTGCACCCCCGCTTGAGCAGGGAATTGTGTTTCGGGGGAGCAGCAAGGGCAGCAATCCGGTCGATCCTGGTTCACACGCAGTTTACTTGCGGGGTGTTTTCTGCTAGATTGCCTTATTTCGAATTTGACATAGAGAACGAGTTATGGCACTGGATAAAGAAGGAAAAACGGACATCATTTCAAACTACCAACTGCACGGCACCGACACCGGCTCCCCAGAGGTCCAGGTGGCGATCCTCAGTGAGCGGATCACCTATTTGACCGAACACTTCAAGACGCACAAGAAGGACCACCACTCTCGGAGAGGCCTGCTCAAGCTGGTCGGCCAGCGCCGGCGCCTGCTGGACTACTTGAAGCGGAAGAATTTTGACCGCTACAAGGAGCTGATTGAACGCTTGGGCATCCGGAAGTAGGACACCCTTTGGACATTTGGACAGACCTTGAGACCGGCGACCTTCGCTTGTCCCCTCGCCTGCCGGCGTCCTGCAAGCGCCGGCGGCTTGCCCGCCTGCGAAACCGTGCCAGACCTGGATTCCAACATCCTCAATCGGTCGTCGTGCTGAAATTTGGAGCGCTCCTGAGAATGGAGACTGGAGGATAAGAACAAAATGATCGAAACTGTAAGCATTCCTCTCGGAGGCCGGGAGTTGACCATCGAGATGGGCAGGCTGGCCAAGCAGGCCGACGGCGCCGCTACGCTGCGCTTCGGCGACACCATGCTGCTGGTCACTGCCTGCTCCGAGAAGAAACCCAAGGAGAATATCTCCTTTTTTCCGCTCACCTGCGACTACCGCGAGTACTACTCGGCGGTGGGCCGCTTCCCAGGCGGCTTTTTCAAGCGCGAAGGCCGTCCCACGGAAAAGGAGACCCTCACCAGCCGGTTGATCGACCGCCCCATTCGCCCCCTCTTTCCAGAGGGATTTCGATGCGAGACCCAAGTCATCGCCAGCGTCTACTCGGCCGAACCGGACGTCAACCCGGATGTGTTGGCCCTGGTGGGGGCTTCGGCTGCGCTATACGCCTCGGACATCCCTTTTCACAACCCCATCGCCGCTGTGCGGGTGGGGCTGATCGATGAAGATCTGGAGGTCAATCCCACCAACTCCCGATTGGAATCCAGCCGGCTGAACTTGATCGTGGCCGGCACCGATGAAGCCATTGTGATGGTGGAGGCCGGCGCCCAGGAGGTGACGGAAGAGCAGATGGTGCAGGCACTCGAGTTCGGCCATGCCGAGATCCGCCGCATCATTGCCGGCATCCGGGAGCTGCACGGCAGGCTCAATATCCCCAAGCGGGAATTCGAACCGCCCCAGCCCGACCCCGAGGTCGCCGAAAAAGTCCGCCAGGCTCTGCACGATCAGTTGCGCGAGGCCATGAACACTCCTGGCAAGCTGGCCAGCGACACCAAGGTCAAGGAATGCAAGGAGGCTGTGCTGGAACTGGCGCCCGAGGATGACGAGGAGCAGCAAAAGGCCTGCGGGCAGGCATTCGAGCAGCTCAAGGAAGATATATTCCGCCGTCAGCTCCTGGATGAAGGAAGGCGCACCGACGGTCGTGCCAACGACGAAATCCGCGATATCTCCTGCGAGGTTTCCGTTCTGCCCCGCGCCCATGGCTCTTCGGTCTTTACGCGGGGCGAAACCCAGGCTCTGGTCAGCGTCACTTTGGGCACCGATGACGACGCCCAGCGCATGGACAACCTGGCAGGTGAAATCTCCAAGAAATTCATGCTCCACTACAACTTCCCGCCTTTCAGCGTGGGCGAGGTGCGCTTTTTGCGCTCTCCGGGCCGCCGCGAAATCGGGCATGGGCTGTTGGCCGAGAGGGCCGTAGCCCAGGTCGTCCCGAGCGCCGAAAAGTTCCCTTACACCGTCCGGGTCATATCTGAGATCCTGGAATCCAACGGCTCCTCCTCAATGGCGTCCATCTGCGGAGGGATCTTGGCCCTGCAGGATGCCGGCGTCCCCATCAGCAAGCCCGTGGCCGGAGTCGCCATGGGGTTGGTGAAGGAGGGAGAGCAGTATGTCGTGCTGTCGGATATTGCCGGATTCGAAGACCATTTCGGCGACATGGATTTCAAAGTGGCGGGAACGGCAGACGGAATTACGGCTTTGCAGATGGACATCAAGATCGGCGGAGTCACTTCCGAGATCCTGCAGAGGGCTCTTCGGCAGGCCCGGCAGGGGCGTTTGCACATCCTGGGCAAAATGGCCGAAGCCATCGCAGAGCCGCGTTCGGACATCTCCATCCATGCCCCGCGCATCGTGACCATCAGCATCCCCGTCAACAAGATCGGCGAGGTGATCGGTCCCGGCGGCAAGCAGATCCGCAGCATCATCGAGCAAACAGGCGTCAAGATCGACATCGAGGACGACGGCACTGTCAAGATCGCCTCGACCGACGGCGACTCGGCTCAAAAAGCCATCAACATCATCGAAGAGATCACCGCCTCTGCCGAGATCGGGAAGAATTACCTGGGCAAGGTGGTCAAGGTGGTCGACTTCGGTGCCTTTGTCGAGATTCTTCCCGGTACTGAAGGGCTGCTCCACATTTCTGAGATCGCCGAAAGGCGGGTCCAGGACATCCGCAATGAGATTCGGGTGGGGGACAAGATCATGGTCAAAGTGCTCGATGTGGATCCCGGCAGCGGCAAGATCCGGCTCAGCCGCAAGGCCGTCCTTCAGGAGCAGCGGGGCGAACGACGCCCGCAGCACGACCATCGAGGCGAGAGGCGCCCGCAGCATCGAGGCCGCAGGCGCTGAGGAGTCGTCAGGAATAGCCAGTCTATTTTGTGTGTTGCTGCCGATTGGGTGGAACACGGAACAGGGAACACGGAACAGGGAAGAGGGCCGGAAGGCCGAGGGTTTCTGTTTCTTCCTTTTCTTCCCTGTTCCGTGTTCCTTGTTCCCTGTTCCACCTGCAACGGGCAACACTGAAATTTGACCGGTGCCCTGCTAAGGCCGAGCGGCAGGATCGATGATCCCGGATAATCTCAAGAAGGCTCTGTCCGATTTCAAGCAGGGGAAGATCGATGAAGATCAGATTGTTTCCCTGCTTCGCCAGCTTCCCTACCAGGATCTCGATTTCGCCAAAGTGGATCACCACCGGGCTTTGCGGCACGGCTTTCCCGAGGTCATCTTCGGGCAGGGCAAGACAGCCGAACAGGTTGTCGGCATTGCCCGCGCCTCGTTGCAGTGCAATCCCAACCTGCTCATCACCCGGACTTGTGCCGAAGTCGCGCAAGCCCTCAGCGATGAGTATGCCGCCACCTTCCATCCCCGCAGCTGCGTCGTGACGGTCGTGGGAAAGCCCGATCAGGCGGGTCGTGGGAAGATCGGCGTACTGACTGCCGGCACAGCCGACATTCCTGTGGGCGAAGAGGCTGCCTTGACAGCCGAAATCATGGGGAATCCGGTATTGACTTGCTATGATGTCGGCGTTGCCGGAATCCACCGCATTTTGAGCCAGCGCGAAATGCTGCAGTCGTGTACGGTGGCCGTGGTGGTCGCCGGCATGGAAGGTGCTTTGCCCAGCGTGGTGGGCGGGCTGGTGGACATCCCCGTCATCGCGGTTCCCACCAGCGTCGGCTACGGAGCATCCTTCGGGGGCCTGGGGGCGCTGCTGGGAATGCTCAACAGCTGTGCTTCCAACGTCACGGTGGTCAACATCGACAACGGTTTCGGCGCCGGCTACGCGGCCAGCCTGATCAACCGCAAACGCCCGCTGCCGGATGGGGCCGTGTCTTGAGTTTTGATTCTGCTGAAAGACACAAGGTCGCCGGGCTAGCCCAGGGTCAACCCTTTTCCGGAATATCGCGGCGCAGCCCTGTGATGCGCAACAGGAGACGGCCCAGCTTCTTCTGCTTATCCCAGAAAAAACGAAATTGCCCCAGCAAGGATCCATAGCCCAGAAGCAGCACTTGGTAAAGAGGCAACATTACAATCAGATAGGCGAGGACCGTCAGCCAGAGAGGGGACTGCTCGGGCAAAATGGTGCGAAGCAAAGGACGTCCGAGCAGCACCACCGTGGGGCCGGCCAGGGAAAAGGCGGCCAAGATGGCCAGCATGCCCCACAGCCCCACTCCCCAGCGCTCCTTCATCCGTTCAATCATTTTGCTGCGCTTTATTTTGCCGCTTGAATCTTTTCACCCTTTGGTGCGTCCCAAACCGTCAGAATTGCCCTGTCTGCGACAGATGGGACGACCGGAGGCTGTAGGATAAACGAAAAGAGGATCGCTTGCCGAAAGCACGAACCCCAGAGGTGCTGAGTGAATTTGATTTCTAAGGAGATCCTGCAAAGCTTGCCCAGGCTCGGATCAACGACGCAGGGCAGCCCCATGGAAAAGTGGATTGCGCAAGCCAGGGTGGTCGATTCGGCGACTCGGATCAGCTGGTACTTGATGGAATTCGACGGCCAGGACCGCTTCCTGGGACTGATGGTCGGCAAGCACTCTGTGGCCGGGGAGTTCTCCCTGGCCGAATTGGAAGGCCTGGGTGTGAAAAGCGGTGAGGCTGAGGGAGTCTACCTGGACACATCCTTCCAGCCCACCCCCTTGATCGAATTGGCCCGAAAAAACAGCACCATCGCCGAACTGTTGCCGCCGCCTTCGGAGGGATTGGTCGATCTGGTTCGTTGATGCGGCGCTTCAGAATTCACGCAGAGCCGCAGAGCCGCAGAGAGAGGCAAAAGAGGGGAAGGAGAGTTTTCGGGGATCAGGCAGTTTGCACATTTTGCAGACTCTTGGCTTTGGACCTTGGACCTTGGACCCTAATTGACCGCGTGGGGTTGGGCCAAGGCGAAGGGGGCGATTTGGGCGTCGAACTCTTGACCGTCGGAGGTCACCATCTGGTAGCTGCCCTCCATCGAGCCGACAGGGGTCTTGAGAGGGCAGAAACTGGTGTATTTGAAGGATTCCCCTGGGCTGAGGACCGGTTGCTCTCCCACGACTCCCGGACCCTGAACCTGTTCCACTCGGCCTTCCAGGTCGGTGATGGTCCACTTTCGGCTGATGAGTTGGGCCGTCTCGGAGCCGTCGTTGCTGATTCGCACTGTGTAAATGAAGAAGTAAAGGCTTTCGGCTGGAGAGCTTCGTTCGGGAACGTAGCCGCTTTCGACTTGAATCCTTATGCCGCGTGTCGTCGTGTCGCTCATTGAGGCAATGAATTATGACACAGACCGAGAATCCAATGAGCGAAGCTCCCCTCCTCCCCCTTCCTTTGAGCATGAAGACGGTGCCTTCCGCACGCTCGCCTACACTACCCATTTTGATTTGACCTCCCCTCGGCAAAATCGCTAGAGTGTCGCTCGGCACAAACGCCGGAGCCGAGACCATGCCAGACCACTCTCCTGTCGCCCTTTCCACCATCGGCAAAAAGATCCTGATGGGCGCCACCGGACTCGCGCTGGTGGGTTTTGTCATCGTTCACCTGGCGGGCAACCTGTTGCTGCTCAGCCCCAATCCCGACCATTTCAACCGTTACGCCCACACCTTGGAAAGCATGGGAGCGCTGCTTTATGTCGCCGAGGCAGGGCTGGTCTTTCTTTTCCTGGCCCACATCTACTCCGGGATTACGGTCTACTGGTGCAACCGGCGCGCACGGCCGCAGAGCTACAAGAAGTCGGGACGAGCCGGCGGGGTGAGCCGAAAAAGCAGTTCGTCGACCAGCATGATCTGGACGGGCCTGATCCTCTTCGCATTTCTGATCTGGCACCTGTGGGAATTTAAATACGGCGCAGGCGTGGAGCAGGGGTACGCGGTGCAGCTCGGCTCTGAAGTGGTCCGCGACCTGCACCGGCTGGTGGTGGAGAGCTTTCAGAAGGAGTACGTGACGCTGCTTTACGTGCTGGTGATGATCCTGCTGGGTTTTCACTTGCGGCACGGTTTTTGGAGCGCTTTTCAGTCGTTGGGGCTTTACCATCCCCGCTACACCGGGCTGATCTATGGTTCGGGAGTCGTGCTGGCCGTCTTGCTGGCAGTCGGCTTCCTTTTTATTCCTGTCTGGATCTACTTTTTGGGAGGAGGATAGCAGCCCGCAGCGGCGCCGCAGCAGGAGAATGCCATGAAACTGAATGCCAGGGTTCCAGGCGGACCGATTCAACACAAGTGGGAGCAGCACCGCTTCAACATGAAGCTCATCAACCCGGCCAACAAGCGGCGTCACCACTTGGTGGTGGTGGGTACCGGGTTGGCGGGCGCAGCGGCAGCAGCCAGCTTGGCCGAACTGGGCTACAACGTCACCAACCTCTGCATCCTGGACTCTCCCCGGCGCGCTCACAGCATCGCCGCCCAGGGCGGCATCAACGCCACCAAGAACTATCCCAACGACGGCGACAGCGTGTGGCGGCTTTTTTACGACACGGTCAAGGGAGGCGACTACCGTTCCCGCGAAGCAAACGTCTACCGGCTGGCCGAACTGAGCTCCACCATCATCGACCAGTGCGTGGCTCAGGGAGTGCCCTTTGCCCGCGAGTACGGAGGCACCCTGGCCAACCGATCCTTCGGCGGCGCCCAGGTTTCGCGCACCTTCTACGCCCGCGGGCAAACCGGCCAGCAGCTGCTGCTGGGCGCTTACGGCGCCTTGATGCGCCAGGTGGACACCGGCAAAGTACGGCTTTATCCGCGTCGTGAAATGCTCGATTTGGTGCTGGTCGACGGCAAGGCTCGAGGCATCGTGGCCCGCAACCTGCTGACGGGCGAAATCGAACGCTATGCCGGGGACGCGGTCATCCTCTGCACGGGAGGCTACGGCAACGTCTATTACCTCTCCACAAACGCCGTCAACTGCAACGTGACGGCCGCCTGGAGGTGCTACCGCAGAGGCGCTTATTTCGCCAATCCCTGCTTCACTCAGATCCACCCCACCTGCATCCCGGTCGCCGGCGAGCACCAGTCCAAGCTGACCCTGATGAGCGAAAGCCTGCGCAACGACGGACGGGTTTGGGTGCCCAAGGAAAAGGGCGACTCGCGTCCGGCTCCACAGATCCCCGAAGAGGACCGCGACTACTTCCTGGAACGCAAGTACCCGGCATTCGGCAACCTGGTGCCCCGCGACATCGCCTCGCGTTCGGCCAAACAGGTCTGCGACGAAGGCCTAGGGGTGGGAGAGACCGGCCTGTCGGTCTACCTGGACTTTGCCGATGCCATCCAAAGGCTGGGCGAAGAGGCGATCCGCGACAAGTACGGCAACCTGTTCGACATGTACGAACGCATTACGGGCGAAAATCCCTACCAGCTGCCCATGCGCATTTATCCGGCTGTTCACTACACCATGGGAGGGTTGTGGGTGGACTACAACCTGATGAGCACCATCCCCGGCCTGCACGTGCTGGGCGAAGCCAATTTTTCGGACCATGGCGCCAACCGGCTGGGCGCCAGCGCCCTCATGCAGGGTCTGGCCGACGGCTACTTCGTCATCCCCTACACCATCGGCGACTACCTGGCCCGCACCGACCTTCCCGAAGTGTCCGCCGACTCCCCGGAATTCGAAGCGATTTCCCAAGAGGCCCGGCAGCGGCTGGAGCGCTTGCTCTCTCTCAAGGGGTCGCGCACCCCTCGCCAGTTCCACCGCCAGCTGGGCCACATCATGTGGGAAGACGTGGGAATGGCCCGCAACGAAAAGGGGCTGCGGCACGCCATGGAGGCCATTCGGGAATTGCGGGCACAATTCTGGCAAGACCTCAAGGTGCCGGGCAGCAACGATATGCTCAACAAAAACCTTGAAATGGCCGGTCGCATTGCCGACTACATGGAATTGGGCGAACTGATCGCCCGCGACGCCCTGCTGCGCGACGAGTCCTGCGGCGGCCACTTCCGCGAAGAGCATCAGACGCAGGAAGGCGAAGCCCTGCGCAATGACGAGGACTTCGCTTTTGCCGCCGCCTGGGAATTCACCGGCGTTGATCAGGAGCCCGCCATCCACAAGGAGCACCTGGACTTCGAGTACGTCAAACTGTCACAGCGTAGTTACGAGTGAGAAGAATACGGAACACGGAACAAGGAACAAGGAACAAGGAACACGGAACAAGGCAGAGGAGAACAGATGATGCAAGACGTACAAGCGGGCGTAGGTCAGACTGTCCCGGAGGTAGTGAAGAGGCCGGTTCGGAAATTCGAAGATCTCGATGTCTGGAAGGAAAGCATGCGATTGTCAGTAAAGGTCTACAGGGAGCTAGGAAATTGCACAGATTTCGGTTTGCGAAACCAGATGCAACGTTCGTCAGTTTCGGTCCCCTCCAACATTGCAGAAGGATTTGAGAGAGCTTCGACCAAGGAATTCATTCGATTCCTTCGGATTGCAAAAGGTTCCTGTGGCGAGTTGCGCACGCAGATCTATCTCGCGATCCGCTTGGGGCTGATCGATAAGGAAGTCGGTCGCGGAATGGTGGAGGAAGCAAGGAAGATAGCGGGAATGCTCTCCCGATTAATCCAAGTCCGACTACAGAAATTCTAATGGAGCTTCCCTTCTTCCATGTTCCGTGTTCCGTGTTCCGTGTTCCGTGTTCCATAATGTTCGAGGTTTGTCATGGCTGAATTGCTGACCCTTCGCCTCCGCGTTTGGCGACAAGAAAGCGAAACTGCCCCAGGAAAGCTGGTGGACTATCATGTGGACGGGATCTCCGTTGACATGTCGTTTCTGGAACTGCTGGACGTGCTCAACGAGCAGCTCATCCACAAGGGCGACGATCCTGTCGAGTTCGACAGCGACTGCCGGGAAGGGATCTGCGGCACCTGCGGACTGGTGATCAACGGAGTGGCCCACGGCCCCTTGCCCGGCATCACCTGCTGCCAGCTGCACATGCGCCATTTCAAGGACGGCGACACCATCACCATCGAGCCTTGGCGTTCAGCCGCTTTTCCCATAATCCGCGATTTGGTGGTGGACCGCGACGCTTTTGACCGCATCATCGCCGCCGGAGGCTATGTGGCCACAAACACTGGGGCCGCGCCCGACGCCAACGCCTTGCCCATCGCCAAAAACGACGCCGACCTGGCCATGGACGCCTCTTCCTGCATTGGCTGCGGCGCCTGCGTCGCCTCCTGCCCCAACGGCTCGGCGGCCCTGTTCGTAGGCGCCAAGATCTCCCAGTACACATTCTTGCCCCAAGGGCAGCCGGAACGCCGCCGACGCGCCTTGCGCATGGTCGCGCAAATGGACCGGGAAGGGTTCGGCAACTGCTCCAACCACGCCGAATGCGAAGCCGTGTGCCCCAAGGACATCTCCATATCCAACATCGCCCGCATGCGCCGCGAATACCTCAAGGCCTCGCTTTTAAGGGAATAGCCCAAAACCCCGCTCGTGTGTGGCAGCATCCCCAACGTCACCCCTTGAACGCAACTTCGAGCGATCCCATAATGAGTGCCTCGCGAATGTCATGAAGAAGGTCCAGGCGATTGATTCCCACACCGGAGGCGAACCGACGCGGGTGGTGATTGAGGGGGGGCCGCAGCTGTCCGGCGCCTCGATGGCTGAACGGCTGCAATGCATGCGCAGCCGTCACGACGGCTTCCGCTCCGCGGTGGTCAACGAGCCTCGCGGGTCGGACATCATGGTCGGTGCCCTGCTTTGCCCCGCCCAGGATCCGGACTGCCTGACGGGCGTCCTTTTCTTCAACAATGTGGGATACCTGGGGATGTGCGTTCACGGGACGATCGGGGTGGTGGCGACGCTGGCCTATCTGGGGCGCATCCAACCCGGTCGTCACCGCCTTGAAACGCCGGTGGGGAAGGTGACGGCCGACTTGGAGGAATCAGGCCAGGTGAGCGTCACCAACGTGGCCAGCTACCGCTTCGCCCAGGATGTCAAGGTCTGCATCGGTGAAGGCAAGGCGATGTTCGGTGACGTGGCCTGGGGAGGCAATTGGTTCTTTCTGGCCGACGCTCCCGATTTGGACTTGAGCCTGGACAACGAACCGTTTTTGACCGAGCTGACCTGGACCATCCGTCAAGCGCTGCATGAGGCGGGAATCACTGGCGACAAAGGCCAGGAAATCGATCATATCGAGCTGTTCGGCCCCTCGCGAAGAGCTGACAGCAAGAACTTCGTCCTTTGCCCGGGCAGAACCTACGACCGCTCTCCCTGCGGGACCGGCACCAGCGCCAAACTGGCCTGCCTTTACGCGGACGGAAAGCTGCGTCCAGGCCAGATCTGGCGGCAGGAGAGCATTGTGGGCAGTGTCTTCGAAGGCAGCGTCCAGCTTTCGCAAGGCCTCCTTTACCCTCGCATCCGGGGCTCAGCTTACGTCAATGCCGAGACCACCCTGGTCCTGGACGACAAGGATCCGTTCTGTGTCGGCATCCGTTCCTGAATCCAGGGGGCATGGACTAACCCGGATTTCTCACGGGTTCTCTACTGCGGAGCCGCAAACATTCGCCCTGGCTGCGTTGCGCTCGCTCGGCCTGCTCGACGTACAGACAGTACGCCTGCGCGGGCCTCGGTCGCGACGCCTTCCCAGGGCGGCCCTTGCGGCTCCTCGCGACGACAACCCGTGAGAAATCCGGGCTAATTACTAATGGCCTGTCCCTGAGCTCCCGGACGTCTCTGCACGGCTGTCGAGTTGCTCAGAAAGTGCTGCCAGTTCCCCGTTCAGCTCTTCGTACCGATCGTAGGCATCCCGGCCGGGCCGCTGGTCGGAACGCAGCAGGTTTTGATAGAGGTAGGAAAGCTGATCGGTCAGCAGCGGAGGCGAGTAGCGAACCGGGGCTGTCATCAGCTGCTGGCTGACCTGCAGCAGAACGGCATCTTCGGGAGATTGCTTGAGAGCCTCTTCGAGGCGGGCTTCCAGCTGACGGGCGGCGCTGAGTGCGTCGCGGACCTTCAGGGCCAACTCGGCCTGGGCCTGCACGTCCGATTCGCTGACCCAGCCTTCCCGAACCACCCGCGGGTCCATTCGAACCTGGAAGGACTGGGTCGAAGCCCATTCCCCGACCGTCAATCGGGCTTGGTAGGTTCCCGGAGCGACCATCGGGCCTCCTTGACCGGAGCGGTTGGGATTGCTGTGCCAGGGGCCGGGGTGCCTCAAGTCCCAGCTGAAGCGGTGGGCGCCGGCGGTTTTTTGCAGCCGGGGCGGTGCCCGGCGGGCGCCGCGCGGCCCGCGCATGCCCGGCTCCTCCTCTTCATCCTCCGGCATTTCCGGTATTTGGCTGGAGAAGCGGGCTACTGTGCCGCCCGAGGCGTCGAGTATCTCCAACTCGATTTCACTCTCCGCCGACTGAGCCAGGTAATAGTCGATATCGGCGCCGGGATCAGGGTACTGGGGTGCCGAAGGGCCGTTCCGGCCGCCGAATCCCCGTGCTCCGTAGAGCCGGTAGGCTGCCCGGACCCCGAATAGCTGGGCCTGGGCAGAAGCGGTTTCGGGCTTCAACTCGTGAAGGGGGGTCAGGTTGTCCAGAATCCAAAAGCTTCGCCCCATGGTCGAAAGCACCAAATCCTTTTCGACCAGCTTGATATCGGTGATGGGAGTGACCGGCAGGTTGAGCTGAAAGGGCTGCCATTGCTGCCCGTCGTCAAAGGAAATGAACATGCCGAATTCCGTGCCCGCGTAAAGCAGGCCTTCGCGGTCGGGATCTTCGCGCACAACCCGCACCGGGTGATCCGCCGGGATGCCGTTCCGGCCGGTGGCAATACGTGTCCAGCTTTCGCCGTAATCGCGGGTCCGAAAGACGTAGGGCTGAAAATCCCCCAGCTGATAGCGCAAAATGGCCGCATAGGCCTTGGAAGGGGTGTGAGGGGAAACCTCAATGCTCTGGACCCTCCCATGCGGACCCAGTCCGGGCGGGGTGACCTCTTTCCAGTTGGCGCCGTTGTTTCGGGTGATGGAGATGGGGCCGTCGTTGGCGCCTACCCAGATGACTCCTCTTTCGTGGGGAGATTCCTGGATTTCGTAGATGGTGCTGAAGTGCTCCTCGCCGGTGACGTCGATGGTGATGGGCGTGCCTGAGACCATCTGGGTTTCAGGCGTGAAGGCGGTCAGGTCCGGCGAAATGGTTTGCCAGGTCTTGCCGCCGTCCTCGGTGACGTGAACGTACTGCGAAGTGTGGTAGACGCGGTTGGGGTCGTGAGGCGACACATGGATGGGCGCCACCCGCTGGAAGCGGTAGCGCAGATCCTTGGGATTGCGCCCGTAAAGGTTCCAAAAGCCGACGTAGTAATGCTGCTCTTGGCCGGTACGCCGGTTGTAGACGCCGACCGGGCTGGTGTTTGTGATCAACTCGTTCCTGGTGGATTGGCTGTTTGAATCCGGGGAAGCGGTTGCGAGCGCCAGCGCCATGATTGGGGCGGCGCTCCTGAGTTATCCCATTATCTGGACGTCGATCAAGGATTTGCGCCGGGGCACACTGACCATCAACGAGCTGGTCGGCATCGCGATCCTGGCGGCGTTCGCCTCCGGCGACTACAAGACGGCGGGTGTGGTTGCGTTTTTCATGTTGATGGGGGAGATCATCGAGACCCGTAGCGCGGAGGGAGCCCGAGCTTCGATCGAGTCGTTGATCAAACTCACTCCGACGCTGGCGCGGCGAATTTTGTCTGGAGGCAAGGAGGAGGAGGTGGCGGTGTCCGCGTTGGGTGTGGGTGACCGTATTC
>JANQFM010000496.1 GCA_028277865.1 Acidobacteriota bacterium | reverse complement strand
GAACCTGGAGCCCGGAACCCCTGACCGCCGCCGGACCCCTCGCAGCCAAATCTGACTCAATCGTGAAGAACCCTGAAACCCTAGCGGCCTAGTGATTTATACCAAAATAAGCGAGAAGAGAGCCCAGGGCAGGTCTCACGCAAAGGCGCAAAGACGCAAATCTAAGAAAAGAAAAGGCTTGCAGATCCTGTTCGACAAAATTGACATGAAAATTGGAAACAGCCATCGGCGTCTTCTGGGGGCTTCCCCTCTTACCCTGCTTTGCGCAGGCGGCGCTCTTCCTGTTCGAAGCCGGCCACCTTCTGCTCCTCCATTTCCGGCCGCGAACGCCGCAGCAGGCGCCGCACGTCCTCCAACGCCACATAAAGCGGCGGCATGACCATCAGGATCAGCAAGGTGGCGGCACCCAGCCCCCACACGATGGTGGCCGCCAGGGGAACCCAGGTAACCGATTTGCCGCCCACTCCCATGGCCATGGGCAGCAACCCGAAAACTGTCGTGACGGTGGTCAAAAAGATGGGGCGCAAGCGGCGCTTTCCGCCCGCCAGCACGGCCCGGTAAAGCGAAGCGCCCCGGTCACGGGCGTTGTTGATGAAGGCGATCAGGACGATTGAGTCGTTGACGGCCACTCCGCTCAAGGCCACCATCCCGAACATGACGTTGATGCTGAACTGGTATCCGTTGGCCAGCAGGCAGAACATGGCGCCCGCGAATGCGAATGGAATGGCGAACATCACCAGCATGGGCTGCAGGTAGGAACGGAACTGGGCGGCCAGGATGAGGTACATCAGGATCAGCCCCACCAAAAAGAGCCTGGTGACGTTGTCGAATGTCTCTTCGAATTCCTTGAACTCGCCCCGGAAATCGAGTCGGTAGCCGGGGAATTCCTGGGCCAGGTTGCGGAATTCATCCTGCAGCTGCTGGGTCACCGCCACGGCATTGGTCTTGGACGAGTCAACGTCGGCGCTCACGGTGATGGCCCGGTCGCCGTCAAAGCGCGAAATGTCGGCCCATCCCCGCTCGATGTGAAAGCCGGCCACGCTGCTGAAAGGGATCAACTGGCCGTCGGCGCTGGGGATGCGCAGTTGCCGGATGTCTTGGATGCTGTTGCGGTAGTCCTTGCTGAACTTGACCACCACATCCAGCTCCTCGTCCCCGTCGCGGAAGACGGTGGCCGGGATGCCGTCGAAGGCATACTTGACCTGGCGGGCGATGTCGCTGGCGTCGATCCCGACCAGGTGAGCCCGGCTCTCGTCGATCTCGACCCGGATCTCGTTTTTGCCTTGCTGGTAGTCGTCCTGCACCGAGTGCACGCCTTCGATGCTGTTCAGAAAGCTTTTCAGGCGACCCGAGATTTCCCGCAATTGCTTGAAGTAGCGTCCTTTGACCTTGACCTCGACAGGACGGCCCACAGGCGGTCCGGTGTTGGCGGTGGCCAGCTCGAGTGTCCGGTAGCCGGTGATGTGACCAGTGAGCTGCCTCAATTCCTCCAGGATCTGGGGAATGTCGCGCTGACGCTCGTTCTGCTCGACCAGATTGATCACCACCTGCCCCACGTCCTTGCCCGTCAGCCGATCGGAGTCGGTTTCCAGCAGCCCGATCTGGGCCACCACGTTGCGTACCTCATGAGAGGGCAGTTGCTGGGCGGCTTGCTCGAATTGCCGAGCCACTGCGTCGGTGGCTTCGATGCGGGAGCCTTCCGGCATCCAGATGCGGACAAATATGACCGAGAATTCGTCGTCCTCGTACAGGTCCACGCCCACCATCGGAATCACTACCAGACTGGCCAGGATGGCAATCAGGGCAACGGGCAGGTAGATCCATCGGTAGCGCAGGACGGGACCCATCAAACGCCGGTACCAGGCGGCGACCCTGCGTATGGCGCGGTTCAGGCGGGTATGGTGCCGATGGGGATCCGTCCGTCCCAGGTCGGACACGTGGGAAGGCAGGATGAAAAGGGCTTCAAAGAGGGAAGCCGCCAGCGCCATGGCGACGGCGATGGGGATGACCTTCATGAACTGGCCCACCGTCCCCGGCAGCAGCATCAAAGGCAAGAAGGCCGCGATGGTGGTGAGCGATGACGAGATGACGGGCCACATCACCTCTTCGGCGCCCTTGACCGCCGCCTCGAAAGGGCGAAAGCCCCGGTTGAGGTAGCGGGAGATGTTTTCCACCACCACGATCGCATCGTCCACAATCATTCCCAACACCAAAACCAAGGCGAATAAGGTGGACTGGTTGAGCGATTCCCCATAGCTTTCGATGAAGAAAAAGCTGAGCAAGAATGTGATGGGAATGCCCCAGAAAACCAACAGGGCGTTGCGCCAGCCCAAAAACAGAAGCAGCAGGATCAGCACCAGGAAGCCGCCGAAAGCGGCGTTGCTGCTCAGCCGCGAAAGCGCGTCGCGGATGCGCGGCGAGGTGTCGCCCACCACATCGATCCTCACTCCGGGCGGCAGGCTGGCCATGCGTTCCAGGGCCATCTGACGAAAGCTGTCCACCATTTCCAGGGTGTTGCCTGCAGGCGCCTTGTAGACGTTGAGTGAAACCGAGGGCTTGCCGTTGAGGCGCGACAACGATGTGGCCTCTTCGAATGTGTCGCGCAGTCGGGCGATGTCGCCCAGGCGGACATGGTTGCCCACCCGGTCTTCGCGCACTACCACTTGGCTGATCTCGTCCAGCGAAGAGAATTCCTCCACCGAGCGCAGCAGGTATTCGAAATTGCCCACCTCGATGTTGCCGCTGGGCAGGCTGACGTTTTGGCGGCGCAACGATTGGGCCACTTGTTCCAAGGTCAGGTTGTGTTTGTAAAGGCGATGGGGATCGACCTCGACCCAGACCTCCCGTTCGCGGACCCCGGCCAGGACCACGTCATCCACGCCCGCCGTCCCCTCGATCTCGTCCTGCAGCTGTTCAGCGATTTCCTTGAGGCGAGTTTCAGGCAGGTCGCCGCTCACAGCCAGGGTGGCCATGGGAAGCCAGGTTGACGATTCCAGCGAAAAGAAGAAAGGGTCGTCGGCCTCTTCAGGCAAATCGACCTTGTCGACCTCCTGGCGCAGATCCTGGTAGGCGCGCCGGAAATCGTCCTCGCTGATCTGCTCGAAGACCACGTTGAGGCGGGCCCGCCCTTCGGTGGAAGTGGAAAGGTAAAAGTCGATGTCATCGACATCCTTGATCTCATCTTCGACCGGCTTGATGATCAGCTTTTCGATGTCCTCGGGGGAGGCGCCGGCATAGCCGATTCCAATCATGACCCGGTTGAGCCGAATCTGGGGGAACAGCTCACGGGGCATGGTAAGCAGCGAAAACGCTCCCAGCGCGATCACCAAAATCATGACCACGTTGACCAGCACCGAGTTGCGAACCGAAAAACCAGGGATGGACATGGGGCAGTTGTCAGTTGTCAGTTCAGAAGTCCAAAGTCCAAGGTCCAAAGTCAGAGGTTCCGGGTTCCAGGCTTCAAGCCGGATAGCCGGAACAGATCGCGGAGTCCGATGCCCTTGTTCAGGCATCTACCTTCGAATAAAGATTGTACAATCTGCAGACCTTGGACCTTGGACCTTGGACCTTGGACCTTGGACCTCCCCTAAAGCCTGCCCAATACCTCCACGGGCGTTCCATCCGTCAGGTTGGCATTGCCACGAGCAACCAGTTCCTCGCCGGGGGTAAGGTCGCCGAAGAGGATGGCTCGATCGCCGATGCGGTCTTCAATGCGGACGCTGCGCTTGTAGGCAAGGCCGTCTTCGACCACGAAGACGAAGGTGCCCTGTTCGGTCTCCAGCACGACATCCAGGGGAGCAACCAAGGCGTTGCGGTAAACGGGGCCCGGCAGCCGCAGGCGGGCCACCATTCCCGCTCTCAGGGCGTGTCCGGGGTTGGACACCCGGATTTCGGTCTCGAAGGCGCCGCTGCGGGCGTTGGCCACCGAGTCGACCCGGCTGATGCGGCCCTGGTAAATGCGTCCCGGCATGGCATCGAAAGCGATTTTCACCACAGCCTTGCGGCGTACCTGAAAGAATTCTGTTTCGGGGATTTCGGTGACCACCTTGATGGGATCGTACTGGATGAGCGTCAGCAAAGGCGTCGCCGTCATGATGTTCTCGCCCAGCGAGATGTGACGGCGCGAGACCTGCCCGCGCACCGGGGAGCGGATTTGGGTGTCCAGCAGTTCGTCCTGGATGGCCTGGATGGAAATGGAGGCCATTTCCAGCGCCGACTCGGCCAGACGAACCTGCTGTTGCAGTGAATCGATTTCAGCCTGTGAGATGGCGCCCCGCTGGAATAGCGCTTCGCCCCGCTCCAGGTTCTTGCGGGCGTAATCGAGTTCCACCTCGGCCTTCTTGCGCTGAGCCTGACGGTCGTTCAACTGGATCTCGCGCCGCTTCTTGTCCAGGACAACCAGAAGCTGCCCCTCGTCCACCCAGTCGCCCTCATCGCAATGGATGGCGGTTATTTTGCCGGGGATCTCGGAGCTGACTGCAAATTCGTCCCACAGTTCCGTGGTGCCGGTCAACTCGAAGATTTGGGGGACATCTTCCCGCGCAGCCTCCACCACCTCGACGGGAACCTTTCTGCGGGGAGCCTTGTCCGGCGCAAGGGCGCCATTGGAGTCAGGAGGCGATTCGGCATGTGCCGCGGCGGCATCCGGAACCTCGTTCGATTGGCAGCCTGAAAGCAGCAGCGTTGCAACGAGCAAGACGATCCACCGCACCACAATTCTCCTCTTCTCCGAGCTTTGCACTCGAGCCCGCCCCCCACTCGCGAATGCCGCCGAATGGCGCAACGATTCATATCTTACAACGATCCGTTCAATTGACGTTTCGACCGCAGCCTTGCCTTCCCTGATTCCTTGATCCCGCATGCTATCCTGCCTGACGCAAAACGGAGGCTTTTCATAATGGCATCGAACAGTGAAGTGAAGAGAATCCAAG
>JANQFM010000492.1 GCA_028277865.1 Acidobacteriota bacterium | reverse complement strand
AGAGCATCGCGGTTTCCTCCAGCTTCCCGACGGTGACACCGCCCCTGCTGGGTTCGGTGGAAATCACCTCAGAGCAGGCAGTATTCCTGGCGGCATGGCTGTGCGCTGCCGACGGACAGTCCAATGCCATTTCAGTGGCTGCCGGCAAGTCCAGGCTGGACCCGATCATATTGCCTCGTTAGGGTGCCTGATTTGACAATTCAAGAGGCGGCCTGACGCCGCCGAGGAGAGGATTCATGCCGAAATGGCTGAAGATATGCCATCTTTTTCTTTTCACCGGCTGGATTGTGCCGGTTGCAGCGGGCGCTCAGCACTCTGAACTGGCTCAACCCGCTGCCGGATGCGGAGACCTGATCGACGACAATTTCACGATTGTGAATGAAATCCGCCTCGATAACGGCAGCCCCGCCGCAGGGCCGTCCGGCATCGCCGCCGCCGCGGTTTCGCATGCCAACCGCTTTACGACACTGGATCCGATCACCGTCAACTATGCTTGCGTTGCCGTGCGCCGGCTCGGCCCCGGCCTCACGGGCGGACAATTGCATGTCAGCGTTCATGAAGGTGACAGCTTCGTCGGCGGGATGTTGCGTCCCGGCCCCAGAAAAGGCAAGCGCACGCCGGTCACCGTGCCGGACGTGGACACCCCCGCATTCCTGCTGGTCCAGCTCTTGGACCCGGTGACCGTCAGCGGTACGGTCTGGATCGTGGTCGAGTTCGACGACCCTGAGTGGGCCGCCATGGGGGTCAACGCCAGTTCTGAGCAAAGCGCCCATATCGGCGTCCGCAATTCCGGGCTGCAGCAGTGGTTCGAATACGACAAGGCTCCTGATCCCCCCTTCTCTCAGAATTTCCGGGGGTTTCGGCCCATTATCCGGGGGCTGCATCTGCAGCCCAACCCCTGCCCGCCGGGAATCCGGCTTACTTCAGCGCTCTCCAAAATCAAGGCCACTACCGAACTGGGCGACAGGTTCACATTCTCTGTCAGGCTGGAAGGTCCCGTCGCTCCCACCAGCCCAGTCTTGGCCACTGCCTCGGTCAGCGATCCGACCGAAGCTCGTCTCATCACGCCTTCGTTGATCACCTTTGCCGTGGCAACCTGGAACAAGAGCCAGACCATCGGAGTGCAGGGTCTGGACGACACCCTTCCCGACGGTGACGTCCTCTTCCAAGTGGATTTCACCTTGCGCAGCGCCGACCCCTGCTTCGATCATGCCCTGGCGCCCTCGGTGGCACTGCATAACCTGGACGATGAAACCGCCAGCTCTTACACTATTCCTCAGGTCTTGTTGGGAGGAGGGACGAAGTCGGTCCTGCTGATCTCCCATGTCGAAGGAACCCGATGGGATGGCGAGATCCGCCTTCTTTCAGGTCAAGCGATTCCGTGGATCGGCCTGTGGACGGTCAATGGAATGCCCGTTACAGGAACCCACCTTTACGATGTGACCCTGCGTCGCCGCGAGACTCTGAGGCTGGAGCTGGAGAGCAGCGAGCCTCTGCAATTCGGCTATTTGGAACTCGTCGAGAAAACGGGCGGCAGGGTCGGCGATCCTCTCTTTGACAACCTGCTTGCACCCCCTAATGTGAGTGCATCTTTCCTTTATGAGCTTGCCGACGGCCTGCTTCCCCTCTCCCCTTTAGGCGATATGGTTGAGGTGCCGCCTGCTTTGAGGGGGCGTGAGTTTCGCGTTCCTGTTGAGGATTCGGGCCTGGCCGATACGGCAATTGCCTTGGCGCCGTACCTTGTGGCAGGCAACTTCTTCCTGCACCTCAGATTGCTGGACGACAATGGTGCCGATGTCGGTGCTGCAACCAAGACCTTCTCAGGCCAAGAGGCCTTCTTCGTTTCAGAGCTCTTTCCAGCTCATGGTCGGGGCACGCTGGTGGTGGAATCCCAGCACGCCGTTTACCTATCTGCCCTTCGCCAGCAGGATACCCAATCAAGCAGCTTGGCGATTGTGGCCGGTCGGCTGAGGATCCCATGAGACTGGATCCGGGCTGAACCTCCCGGCCGGTCCGCCGACAGCATCCTGCAGAGCCAGCAGCTTCGCTCCTCTAAATCTAAACAAGTTGAACCCGCCGGGTGTCTATCCTCGGCAGGCCATTAATTTGGGGAAGGGTCTTAGGATTGGAGCCGGTGTGCTTCGGGTTGGATGGATCCCAGTCACGAAACATCGCTCCACGGAGTCAAACTCCGTGGTGGCGACAGCGTTTTCTTGAACCGGGTCTGGCTACTAAACACGGCCCGACCGGGGCAAGCCCGGCACGTGGCTTCCAATCTTCCGGCCAACCCTGGGTTTGCGAATTTCCCGGTGCCCGAATCTGCTCGCCTGCCAGGACGGGCAGTCGTTGCAGAAAAGGCTCTCATGCTGGATCGGGCTTGGACTTGACGTCCCCACAGCCAGGCGAAGGGGAAGGCCGCAGAGGGCCGGAGGGAGCGGTTTGCCCCGCTGCCTCCGGACTCTCTGCGGTAATGCTCAGCGGCATTGACTCTTCTGCTAGGGAACCAGGAAGAAGAGTGATTGGAATGCCAGATCGAAGGCATCCCCAATGCCGGTGAATTGTTCGAAGGTGGTGCCGGTTGCCGAGAGGTTCCCGCCTGCGGACAGGTCGGTCTCGGTAGCCGATGCTCCGCCTCCTTCAGTGATTCCTACAATCGCATCCTGTGCCGTGACTGACCCGTAATCGATGGCGATGTCGCCGCTTGCATCGAGGGTGACGGTGAAGTTGTTGGCACCGGTGGTGAGGAACTCGGGCACATCCTGGAACGTGATGCTGGCCGAGGTGGCGTCGCCGTCGAAAATGACCAGGCCTGCATTGTTGGGGCTCAGGTCATCCCAAAGAGGCGCGATGCGGGGCGGCCCGTTGAGGAACTCGGCGACGGACTCCGAAAAGTCGCTGTCGCCGGTGCCGAAGCTCAGGCTGCCGTTGGAGTTGACGAAGACACTGTTGTAGTTGACACCCTGGAAGGGGAAGGAGAAGTCCAGATCCACTTCCACGGAGTTGTCGTCGCCCAGGGTGAGCAGGATTCCGTCGATGATGAAGGCATCGAGGACATAGCGCCCGCCGCTGTTCCCGTCGCCGGTGAAGTCGTTGTCCGGAAAAGTGGTGACGGCCAAGGCGTAGTCCCCGTCAGCGGGGATGGGGAAGACAAGCCGGGAAAGCAGCCCTGCTCCGCCATCGTCGTCAGAGGCCAGCAAGACGCCGGTTACACCGCCGCCGTCGTCATCGTCATCGTCGCCTCCGCTGGAGGTGATCTGGAAGAGACCCAGCAACGAATCTAGCTGGCCGGCGGTGACTTCAGCCACCAGCGTGACGCCTTCATTGGCACTGAAGCGGAAATAGTCCACATCATCGCCGACCGGGCTGATGTCCGTGAAGCTGCGCTTGGCATCGGCGGTGTCGAAGGGCAGGTTGATCCGCTTGGCGCGGTCCAGCGAATCGTTGTTCTCGAATTTGTCCCTGAAGTCGGTGGTTCCCCTGAATCGGAGCGTGGAGTTGGCCAAATCGCTGTTGTTGGCGAAGTCGAACAGCTCAAAGACCGCTGTTTGATCCTTGGTCTTGATGGGCTGGCGCAATTCGCTCAGGTCGCTGGCTGTCTCCAGGCCGGAAGTGACGGCGCCGCCGCAGCTATAGCCGGCCAAGCCGTCTGTAGCGCTCAGATCGCCGTAGACGATCCGGAAGGTGTTGCCTACGCCTCCGTCGTCATCATCATCTCCGTCGTCGTCCTCATCATCGTCGACCGGCATACGATCCAGTCGGATGGTGAAGGTGTTCGAACCGGTGTTGAGGAATTCGGGAACGTCTTCGTAGATGATCGAGAAGTAGTCGTCTCTCTCTTCGCAAGTGACCAACCCTTGCTGGGCGCCGGTGATGAGGTTGAAGGGGCTCAGGTCGTCCCAGACTCCGGCGATGCGGGGCGGGCCGGCCAAATGCTCTCCCACCGACTCGGTGAAGTCGGCATCGCCTGTGCCAAAGGTCAGGTTGCCGTTGGCGTTGACGAAGACCGAGTTGAACTCCTGCCCGCAGATCTTGAAGGGGAAGGGCAAGGAAAGCTCGACATTGCCGTCGTCGTCCACGGGCAGGGGGTCTCCGCAAGCGAAGGTGTTGAAGATGATGTCAATTCCCCCGTTGACTCCAGCGGAAGGAGTGACAGCCACAAGTTCCAGAGGGTCGTCGGTGCCGTCGGCGTTGTTTGACTCATTGGCCCCGTTGAAGAACTCTTCCGGCCCCGGCAAAGGGCTCAGAGGGGGCGTGCTGAAGCCGCCGGCCAGGATTTCATCGACGAATAAAGCGTAGCTCTGGCCGGGAGTCAGCCCGTTGATGGTATAGACGCCCGTGACGCCCCGATCCCCTGAAATCGAAGAGACGGCATCGGTAAAGCTGAGTGCGGGGTTCAGGTTGCGGGCGATGACGTTGACGCCTGTCAGGGGCGTGGTGTTGTTGGGCGCGAAGATGGTGCCTGTGACTGTGGCGGTGTTGGTCAAGAATCCCGATTCCGGGTAGAGGAAGGACAGGATGGCAATGTCGTCCTGGTGAGGCGATTCCTGCAGTCCGCCGACCAAGGCGAAGGGGTACATGGTCTCCTGGTCGAGCGGCGAATTGCCGAAGGTGTTGTCGGGCGTGGGGCCGCTGCTGTCGCCGAACTGGAGGTTCTGCCCATTGACCACCGTGTGGGCCAGGCCGGAGTAGTGCCCGAATTCGTGCACCGTCACGCCATTGAATTCCACTAACGGGAATCCTCCAATCAGGACCGAGCCGCCGTTCAGGAACATGATGGCCTCAATGGGCGTGCCGTCGGCAAGGAATGTGTCGGGGCTGGCGAATCCCAAGGTCCCGGGGCCGAAGCCAAGGGCATTGAAGATGGCGCCGTCTTCGTCGGCAACGACGGGGCTGAGATTGTCCGAGACGTTGGCGCCGAAGAAGAGGTTGTCGATCAGGTGGCAGCCCGGAAAGCTGATGGGGCCGGGGTTGAAGGGCGGGGGGCTGCAGAAGTTGGTCTCATCGATGTCCACTGGCATCAAGCCGTTATTGCTGTAGGTGTTGCTTGCTGTGGGGACATTCTGCCAGGCCAGTGCGGAATTGACGACCACGGTGACAAACTCGCTATTGTCCCAGCCGCCCGGGTTGGCGAAGCCTCCCCGGTCGGGGTTGAAGGGAATGTTGACGCCGCCATTCGGCCAACGCTCCACTCCATCCGGGTCGTTGGGATTGAGGTTGAGAGGGCCTCCTGCGAAGGCCGGCAACCCGAAAACCAGCAAGAGTGCAGCAGCCAAGGCTGTAATTCGCTTGTTTTTCATTAGTTGCCTCCTCCAACGATGTCGCCGATCAAACCGGCCAAAACCGAGTAAGATACAGGGCCGCCGGCGGGAGCGCCCGAAACGCTCATCCCCCTGAAGAGCCCGGCATTATTGAAAAAGTTACTCGCTGTCTCGTGGCCTTCGCGGCCATGGATCTCGAAGCAGCCCTGACCCAGGCCCACAGTGGTAGTCAGTCCCACCGGCCCATCGGGGTTCAGCATGACCACATAGCGCTGGCCGTTCTTCAGCACCGGGAAGCCGGGTATGGGGCCGCGTCCGGATTCATGCTGCTTCAAGGAGCCGATCATTTTGAATTCCGCAATCTGGACTCCCTTTTGAGTCTGGAATTGGCCTTTGAAGGCATGCTCAACTGTAAAGACGTACTTGAGTGCCGAGATGGTGCCCCCGCCAGCCTGAACCGAGTCCTGGCTGACCTCGACCAGGGTTCCCAAGAAGACCCGGTCGGAGTTTTCGCACAGTTTTTCCAAGTTCATGTGAAGCAACTTGGTGGCGACAAGCTCTGCACTCCAGCCTCCGGCCAGAACCAGTGCCGAAAGCAAAATGGAATACCTAATGGCTTTCATCAAACCTCCTTTGGATTTACAGAAAATTGTGGCGAAGGCAGGCAGAAGGACACTACCTGCCTATCACACTCCCTAGAGTGAGGCACACCATGCCCGTTTGTAGAAAAGCGATGCACCTCCCTGCGGCTGGCCGGCGGCCAGCCTCTTAAAACGCTGTCAGAAAGCTCTACTCCTACCCTCACCAAGCCTGGAGCTGAGGGTAGCAAAGGCAAAAGTTAATTGCAAGAAAAATTGCCACTCTGGTTTGGAAAAAGAAATGGCTTATACCCAGGGTGGCGGGAAACGGGCTGCTTTCAGCGTTCTTTTAGCTCTGTAGTGTGGTGGTAGCTGCCGGCAGGCAGGCCTGCCAGTGTGCGGGTTTCTCCTGAAGGCCATCGGATTTCGATGCGTCCGCTGCGGGCGGCGCTCCTGAGTCCGAAGTGCAGCCTGGGGTCGTTGCTGCTTTGGTAGCTGGAGGCCGATTTTGCCTCCCGCACTTGAATTTGTCCGCCAGCTTGCATCGTGACTCGGGCGCCGACGCCCTGACTGCCCTGCATATCAAGTCCGATCCAGTTGCCGGCCTTGGCGAAGACGTTGCGAAACAGGCGAGGCCGATCACCATTGCAGGTAATGAACAAATCCAGCCGTCCGTCGTTGTCGTAGTCCAGCGTGACAGTGGCCCGCCCCACTCGGGGGATGGACATACCGCCCAGCAAAGCCGGCGGTACCTGGGTGAAATTCCCTTTGCCGTCATTCCAGAAAGCCTGGGAGGGTTGGCGGAAGGTTTGGGCGTCGTCGATGCGTTCGATGTTGTCGATGACGTGACCGTTGGTGACAATCAGGTCCAGGTCGCCGTCGTTGTCCAGATCGAGCAGGTCCACTCCGAAGCCCACTGGGATCAGCGATGGCTCGTAGATCCCGGATTTGCGGGAGTGGTAGCTGTACTCCTGCTTGCCGCCCAAGTAGAGGGCGTTGCTCTCCTGGCTCAGGTTGGTCACCACGATGTCGAGCAATCCGTCGCCGTTGACATCGCCGGCATCGACGCCCATTCCCGCCTCGGTGAGGCCGTCTTCGTTGTAGCCGACTCCCCAAAAAAGAGCCGACTCCTCAAAACGGCCCTCCCCTTGGTTGAGGTAAAGGAAGTTGGGAGTCGAATCGTTGGCCACATAAAGGTCGGGACGGCC
>JANQFM010000410.1 GCA_028277865.1 Acidobacteriota bacterium | reverse complement strand
TGATCACCCCCATCGCCATGGAGAAGGGGCTGCGCTTCGCCATCCGCGAAGGGGGACGAACCGTCGGCGCCGGAACCATCTCCGAGGTGACCGAGTAAGCAAACCGCAAGGCGGAGTGAGAGATGATAAACGAGAAGATTCGCATCCGGCTCAAGGCATACGATCATCGGGTGCTCGACAACTCGACAGCTGAGATCGTCAACATTGCCAAGCGGACCGGCGCCCGTGTTTCGGGGCCCATCCCGCTGCCCACCAAGATCAGCCGCTACACCGTGCTGCGCTCGCCTCACGTGGACAAAAAATCCCGCGAGCAGTTCGAGATCCGCACCCACAAGCGGCTGGTGGACATCCTGGAGCCCACTCCCCAGACGGTCGATGACTTGATGAAGCTCGATCTGCCGGCCGCCATCGACGTCGAGATCAAGGCCTTTGGAACGGAGAAGGAGTAAGACATGGTCAACGGTATGATCGGGAAGAAACTGGGTATGACCCAGGTCTTCGACTCGAATGGCAACGTGGTGCCGGTGACCGTCATCCAGGCCGGCCCCTGTGTGGTCATTCAAAGGAAGAACGTCGAAAAAGACGGCTATGAGGCCGTGCAGCTGGGGCTGGTCGAGGTGCGCAAGCCGCCCAAGGCCAACAAGCCCATGGAAGGCCACTTCAATAAGGCCGGGGTTCCGCCGACGCGCATTTTGCGGGAGTTCAAGGAAAGGGACACTCAGGACCAGCCTCTCAAGCGGGGGGACAACATCCTGGTCCGGGATGTCTTCGAGGTGGACGAGTATGTGGATGTGGCCGGCAAATCGATCGGGCGCGGCTTCCAGGGCGTCATGCGGCGTCACGGCGCACACGGCGGCCGGGCGACCCACGGATCGATGTTTCACCGCGCGCCGGGCTCCATTGGGGCCAGCGCCTCTCCCAGCCGCGTCTACCCGGGCATGAAGATGCCCGGCCAAATGGGCTCCAAACGCGTCAAGATCCGCGACTTGCGGGTGGTCAAGATCGATTCTGACAACAACCTGCTGCTGGTCAAGGGCGGCGTGCCGGGAAGCAAAGGGAGCTATGTGACCGTGACCAAGTCGATTTGATGGCGGGATGCGGCATCCGCAAGTCGCTTGCGGCGAGTTTTTGACGAGGACAGGATTGATGGCCGAAGTCGAAGTCAGGAATCTGAAAAACGAAGTCGTCGGCAAGATGGATCTGGAAGATTCGGTCTTTGCCTACAATGCCAGCCAGACGCTGGTGTGGGAGGCCGTCAACGCCTTTCGGGCCGCCCGGCGCAAGGGCACCCACTCCACCAAGACCCGCGCCCAGGTCCGGGGCGGCGGGCACAAGCTGTGGCGACAGAAAGGGACCGGCCGGGCCCGCATGGGCACCATCCGCTCTCCGCTGTGGCGCAAAGGCGGCATCACTTTCGGTCCCCGTCCGCGCAGCTATGCCCAGTCGTTTCCGAAAAAGAAGCGGCGCGGCGCTGTCAAGGTCGTGCTCAGCGACAAGCTCCAGCACGGGCTGCTGACAGTCATTGACGACTTGACTCTCCCCTCGCACAAGACCCGGGAGTTCCTGGACGTCCTGAAGGACCTGGAGCTGGAGAGCAAGACCCTGGTGGTCGACGACCGGGAAAACCGAAATCTCTACCTGGGTGCGCGCAATCTGCAACGGGTCAAGATGGTGCCCACCCTGGGGGTCAATGTTTTCGATTTGCTCAACCATGAGCACCTGTTGATCAGCAAGCGCTCCCTGCTGGAGCTGCAGGAGGTGTTGCAGCGATGAACATCTACGAAGTGATCCGCCATCCACGCATCACTGAAAAGAGCACCGAGATTCAGGAGCGCGGCGAAGGGCGCGTCATGACCCTTCAAGTGCACAAGGAAGCCAGCAAGCACCAGATCCGGGAGGCTGTGGAGAGGATCTTCGAGGTCAAGGTGGCCAAGATCCGCACCACCAACTACCTGGGAAAGGTCAAGCGCCAGGGCCGTTATTCGGGGAGGCGCCCCTCCTGGAAGAAGGCCTATGTCACGCTCAAGCCCGGCGAGAAGCCGGTGGAGTTTTTTGAGGGAGTCTAAGAAGGGAACACGGAACATGGAACACGGAACACGGAAGAGGGAAGAAGGCCTGGAAGGCGGAGTTTCACTTTCTGCCCTGTTCCATGTTCCCTGTTCCGTGTTCCCTCAAGCAGAGAATTGATATGGCTATTCGCAAATACCAGCCCACCTCCCCGGGAACGCGCTTTCGCACCGTTCAGACCAACGAGGAGCTGACCAAGGAGGGTCCGCTCAAGAAGCTGACCTCGGGCAAGAAGCGGATCAGCGGCCGCAACAACAGAGGGCGCATCTCGATTCGTCGCCGCGGCGGGGGCCACAAGCGCAAATACCGCCTCATCGACTTCAAGCGCAACAAGGACGGGGTTCCGGCCAAGGTGGCCAGCATCGAGTACGATCCCAACCGCAGCGCGCGCATCGCCCTGCTGCATTACGCGGACGGCGAAAAGCGATACATCCTGGCGCCCAATGGGCTTGAAGTGGGCGCCACGGTCGAGTCGGGGGTCAGCGCCGACATCATGCCGGGCAACAACCTGCCCTTGCTCAACATCCCTCTGGGCTCGACCATTCACAACCTCGAGCTGTCCTTGGGGCGGGGCGGGCAGCTGGTCCGCAGCGCCGGGACGGCGGCCCAACTGGTGGCCAAGGAAGGAAACTACGCCCAGGTGCGCCTGCCCTCCGGAGAAGTCCGCAGGATTCACATCCAATGCCGGGCCACCCTGGGCCAGGTGGGCAACCTGAACCACGAAAACGTCTCGCTGGGCAAGGCCGGCGCCAACCGCTGGCGGGGGCGCCGCCCCAAGGTGCGGGGGGTAGCCATGAATCCGGTCGACCATCCCATGGGAGGAGGCGAGGGCCGTACCTCGGGCGGACGCCACCCGTGCTCCCCCTGGGGCTGGCAAACCAAAGGCAGGAAGACCCGCAACAACAAGCAGACGGAGAAATTCATCGTGCGGCGCGGCAAGAAGCGCAGGTAATCCGGGTGCGGCCTGGCGCACAGCATTTTTGCAGGGCCGCTCCGCCAACTGGGAGAGAAAATGCCAAGATCGTTGAAAAAGGGGCCGTTCATTGACGACCACCTGATGAAGAAGGTTCAGCGGCTCAACGACACCAACGAGACGGCGGTGATCAAGACCTGGTCGCGGCGCTCGACCATTTTCCCGGAGATGGTGGGGCTCACCATCGCTGTTCACAACGGGAAGAAGTTCATCCCGATTTACATCACCGAGAACATGGTGGGGCACAAACTGGGAGAGTTCGCCCCCACCCGTACCTACAAGGGGCACCACAGCAAGGGTGAGAGGAGCTCCCGCATGAGATAGTCCGGCCCCGGCGGCCGGGCCGGCATCAGGAAAGGCCCAAGCGATGCAAGCCAAAGCGACTGCCAAGTACATCAAGGGATCGCCTCAGAAGGCGCGCCTGGTCATCGACACCATTCGCGGCCGCAATGTCGAAGAGGCGCTCAATCTGCTGCGCCATTCTCAAAAGCGGGCCGCCCGGCCCATCGAGAAGGTGCTGCGATCGGCCATCGCCAATGCCGAGCAAAAATCCGCCGCCATCGATCCGGCCGGCCTGGTGGTGGAAGAGGCGACCGTCGACATCGGCCCCACAAAATGGCGGCGGCGGCTCCGCCCGGCTCCCATGGGCCGCGCCCACCGCCAAATGCGCCGTCAAAGTCACATCACCATCCGCGTCACGGATGGATCAGCGGAGGAGGGATAGCAACTTGGGTCAGAAGGTTCACCCCTACGGATTTCGCCTCGGATACAACCGGACCTGGAAGTCCCGCTGGTTTGCCACCAAGGGCTACGGCAAGCTGCTGCACGAGGACCTGCGCATCAAGAAAGAGCTGAAGAGCCGCTTCAACCATGCCGGCGTGTCCCGGATCGAGGTCGAAAGGGCCGCCAACAAGCTTACCGTCTATGTTCATACCTCGCGCCCCGGCATCATCATCGGCCGCAAGGGCGCTGAAATCGACCGGCTGCGCAACGACTTGCAGAACAAGACGGGCCGCGAAGTCTTCATCAGCATCCAGGAAGTCCACAAGCCCGAACTGGATTCCCAGCTGGTGGCCGAGTCGATCGCCCAGCAACTGATCAAGAGGGTGGCTTTCCGGCGGGCCATGCGCCGCGCCGTCGACACGGCTCTGCGATTCGGCTGCAAAGGGATCAAGGTACGCTGCGGCGGACGCCTCAACGGCGCCGAAATCGCCCGCGCCGAGTGGTACCTCAACGGGCAGTTGCCGTTGCACACATTGCGGGCAGACATCGACTACGGCTTTGCCGAGGCCTTCACCACTTATGGGGTCATCGGCGTCAAAGTCTGGATCTACAAAGGCGACATCTATGAGCCGGAGCAGATACTCGACCGACGTTCGCAACGAGGATAAATGTCATGTTGATGCCCAAGAAAGTCAAATACCGTAAGCGCCAAAAAGGCCGCATGAGGGGTGCCGCCCTGCGCGGATCCAACATCGATTTCGGCGAATTCGGGCTCAAGGCATTGGAGCCCGGGCGCATCACCGACCGGCAGATCGAGGCCGCCCGAGTAGCCATGACCCGCTATGCCAAGCGCCACGGAAAGGTCTGGATTCGCATCTTCCCCGATACGCCGGTGACCAAAAAGCCGGCTGAAACCCGGATGGGCAAGGGCAAGGGCGCCCCCGAGGGCTGGGTAGCCGTCGTCAAGCCCGGCCGAATCCTTTACGAGTGCGAAGGGCTGTCAGAGGAGATGGCGCGCGAGGCCATGCGCCTGGCTGCCCACAAGCTCCCCATCAAAACCAAGTTCGTACAGCGGTTCGGAAGCTAGTAGCATGAAAGCCGAGAAATACCACGAGATGGACATGGGCGGCCTGCGGGAGGAGGAGAAGGCGCTCACTGAGCAGCTTTTCAAGCTCCGCATCCAATCGGCCACCGGCCAATTAGAGAATTCCTCCAAGATTCGCCAGGTGCGAAAAGATCTGGCCCGCGTCAAGACGATTCTGACCGTCAAGCAGGCCGAAGCGTAAGTTCGGCAGTCGCCGCTTGGCAGCTGCCCGTTGAACGGAAGTCGATAAATCGATGGAACAGCAGGAAAGTGTCAAGGCACGCAACACAAAAGTGGGACGGGTCGTTTCCAGCGCCATGCAGAAATCGGTGGTGGTGGCTGTGGATCGCCTGGTGGCCCACCCCTTTTACAAGAAGACGATCCGGCGCACCAGCAAGTTCATGGCTCACGACGAGAACAACGAGTGCCATGTGGGCGATCAGGTCCGCATCGAGGAGTGCCGCCCTTTGAGCAAGCGCAAGCGTTGGCTGGTCAAGGAAATCATCCGCAAGGCCAAGCGCTAGGAGGGATCCGCTATGGTTCAGATGCAGACCAAGTTGAGTGTTGCGGACAATTCCGGCGCCCGCAAGATCTCCTGTATCCGACCGATGGGCGGCGATACGGGCCGGGGGGCCGGGCTGGGAGACATCATCACGGCCTCGGTCAAGGAAGCCACTCCCGACGGCACGGTCAAGAAAGGCCAGGTGGTCAAGGCTGTGGTGGTGCGGGTCAAAAAGGAGACCCGGCGCAGGGATGGGACCTACATCCGGTTTGACGAAAATGCCGCCGTCCTGATCAATGCCGCCGGCGAGCCCGTCGGAACGCGCGTCTTCGGCCCCGTGGCCCGCGAGCTGCGCGAGAAAAGGTTCATGAAGATCGTCTCCCTTGCCCCGGAGATGCTTTGAGGGCTGAAACGGGCGCCGGGAATCGGCAGGAGGCTTTGAGGCAAGACTGACATGTTGCACATCAAGAAAGAGGATCAGGTTTTGGTGACCGGCGGCAGGGACTCGGGCAAGACCGGGCGGGTCTTGAGGGTCTTTCCCGTCAAGAGCCAAGCCATCGTCGAGGGCATCAACCTTTTCAAGCGCCATACCCGCCCCAACCCGCAGCGCAACATCAAGGGCGGGATCGTCGAAAAGGAAGGCCCGATTCACCTTTCGAACCTGAAGGTCATCTGCCGGGAATGCGGCACGGCTGCGCGTGTGGGGTTCGAGCTGCTGACCGACGGAAGAAAAGTGCGCGTTTGCCGCAAGTGCAAGGGCACGATCGACAAATAGGAAACATGGGGAGAGGCCGGGCCATCCGGGAAACGCCCCGGGCCTGGCCGCATCGGAAAATGGCGAGACTGAAAAAACGTTACCACGATGAAGTCGTACCGGCCTTGGTCAAGGAGTTCGACTACCGGAATCCCATGACGATCCCCCGCCTCATCAAGGTGGTGGTCAACATGGGAGTGGGAGAAGCGATCCAAAACGCCAAGGTATTGGACACGGCTGGTCAGGATTTGGCAGCCATCACCGGCCAGAAGCCGATCATCCGGCGAGCCAAGAACTCCATTGCCGCCTTCCGCCTGCGCGAGGGAATGGCCATCGGGCTGAAGGTCACGTTGAGGCGGGATCGGATGTGGGAGTTCTTGGACCGCCTGATCAACATCGGCCTGGCCCGTGTCAGGGACTTTCGTGGAGTCCCGCTGCATTCCTTCGATGGCCGGGGAAACTACACCCTGGGATTGAAGGACCAGATCATATTTCCGGAGATCGACCTGGGCAAGACCGAGGAGTTGCGGGGCATGAACGTCACCATAGTGACATCGGCCCAAAGCGACGACGAAGCGCGCTTATTGCTCAAGTCGTTGGGAATGCCTTTTGCCCGTCAGGGGGAGCGCCGGGCTGCATTGGCAGTTTGAGTGGCCTCGGAGCCTGAGGGGCATTCGGATGATGAAGAGGAGAGGATGGCCAAAAAATCTCTCATAGCGAAACAGCGGCGCAAGCCCAAGTTCCGGGTCCGAGGGTATTCGCGTTGCCAGCGCTGCGGGCGCTCGCGCGGATATCTGAGGAAATTCGAATTGTGCCGGATCTGCTTTCGGGAGCTGGCTCTGGCCGGCGAGATCCCGGGAGTGACCAAGTCGAGTTGGTGAGCATTCGAGAAGCTGGGCGCTGCCGGCCTTGATCCGGGCGGTCGTTGGGACTTCAGTCCGGGGGCTGGGCGCTGCTTGCTGTTTTGAAGGAGTCGGTAAATAGCATGTCGATGACAGATCCTATCGCGGATTTTCTGACACGGATTCGAAATGCCCAGATGGTGTTTCACGAAGCGGTCGATGTGCCCTATTCCAGGATCAAGCACGAGATCGCCAAAATCATGATCAGCGAAGGGTACCTTTCGGGGCAGAAGATTTCGGAAGAGAATGGTCACCAAAAGCTGACCCTGATGCTGAAGTACGGCCCGGACCGCACTCCGGCTATCCGGAAGCTGCGCCGCATCAGCAAGCCCGGCCGACGGGTCTACGTGCCGCGCGACCGGATCCCCTCGGTGCTGGGCGGGTTGGGAATCAACATCCTCACCACCTCCAAGGGAATCCTGACCGGCCGCAAGGCCCGTCAGGAAGGCGTCGGCGGAGAGATCCTGGTCGAGGTCTACTAAGCCTTGCCGACAGGCAGGGCGCCTGGTCTCGCCCCCGGGCCAGCGGTTGACGAGGGTTTGAAAGCAGAGGAAGCTATGTCGCGCATTGGAAAGCAGCCCATACCCATCCCTTCGGGGGTGAAGGTGGCAATCAAAAACGGTTCGGTTCAAGTTGAAGGCCCCAAGGGCAAGTTATCGACCCGCCTTCCTCAAGGCGTTCAGGTCGAGTTGAAGGATGGCCAACTGCTCGCTCAACGCGACAGCGATGCCAAGCCCCACCGGGCCAACCACGGCATGGCCAGGGCTCTGCTTGCCAATAGCGTCACAGGCGTGACCGAGGGCTTTGAAAAGAGGCTGGATTTGGTGGGTGTGGGATTTCGCGCCGAAGTGGCTGGCGGATTCCTCAACCTGGGCCTGGGATACTCCCACCCCGTTCAGGTTCCCATCCCCGAAGGGATCGAGATCTCCGTGGAGCGGACCAAGAAGCCGATCCAGCAGTATGTGGCCACTATCACCGTCAAGGGGATCAGCAAGCAGGAAGTGGGCCAATTGGCAGCCGACATCCGGGCGCTTCGCAAGCCCGATGTCTACAAAGGCAAGGGAATTCGATACGAAGGCGAGTTCATCAAGCTCAAGGTCGGCAAGAAGGGGGCATAGGCTAGGCCGCCAGGCTGTATATGCAGCCTGCAGCCTCTCAGGTGACAGCCATGAAGAAGCAATCGTTCCGAAACCAGCGCAGGAAGAAAAAGCACCTGCGCATCCGCAACCGCCTCTCCGGGACCGCCCAGCGTCCGCGCTTTTGTGTTTTCCGCAGCCTGAGCCACACCTACGCCCAACTGGTGGATGACACGGCGGGCCATACCCTGGCCTCGGCTACCACCCTGAAGCTGGGGGGCAGGAGGCTCAAGCAGGGAAGCAATGTCGAAGCCGCCCGCAAGGTGGGCAAGGCCATCGCCGAACGGGCACGCAAAGAGGGGATCGATCAGGTTGTCTTCGACCGGTCGGGCTATATTTACCGGGGCCGCGTCAAGGCACTGGCAGAGGCGGCTAGGGAAGCAGGCTTAAAATTTTAGGAGCAGTGATAGAGCATGGCCAACGGCGATCGAGGCGATATGGAATTTGTGGATCACGTGGTGAGCATCAACCGCGTGACCAAGGTGGTCAAAGGCGGCAAGAACCTGAGCTTTTCCGCTCTGGTGGTTGTCGGAGACCAGCAGGGGCGGGCCGGGTTCGGCCTGGGCAAGGCCAAAGAGGTTCCCTCGGCCATCCGCAAGGGGATCGAAAAGGCCAAGCGAAAGCTGATCCGCATCCCGCTCAAGGGTTCGACTGTGCCGCATCAGGTCATCGGGCGCTTCGGCGCAGGCCGGGTGTTGATCAAGCCGGCCCCGGAGGGCACAGGGGTGATTGCGGGGGGGGCCGTGCGCGCCGTCATGGAGTCGGCCGGCATCCGTGACGTTGTCACCAAGTCGATGGGATCGGCCAATCCTCAAAACGTGGTGAGGGCCGCCTTTGCCGGCCTGGAGGAGATGCGCAGCCCCGAAGAGGTCGCCCGCACGCGCGGCATTCCGGTCGAGGATCTGTGATGTCCAAGAAGAAGCAAAATACCGTCAAGATTCAATACGTGCGCAGCGCCATCGGTCGGCCCCGGCATCAGAAAAACGTCGTGCGAGGCCTGGGGCTGCGCCGGCTGCAACAGGTGGTCGAGCGGCCCGACACCCCTGAAATCCGGGGCATGGTGGCCAAGATCCCCCACCTGGTCCAAATCGTAGAGGGAGAGGAGTCGTGAGTCTCAACCTGCATTCGCTCAAGCCTGCCAAGGGCGCCAACCGCAAGCGCAAGCGCGTGGGGCGGGGGCCGGGGTCCGGAAACGGAGTGACCGCCGGCCGGGGCCACAAGGGTCAAAAGTCCCGTTCCGGCTACTCGCAGCGGGCCGGCTTCGAAGGCGGCCAGATGCCTCTTTACCGGCGTTTGCCCAAACGCGGCTTCACCAATATTTTTGCCAAGAAGTGGGCCGTTTTGAATGTCGCCGACCTCAACCGGCTGGAGGACGGCAGCCAAGTCACTCCGCAATCTTTGCTGGAAAATAAATTGATCAAGAAACTTGGCGACGGCCTGCGCATCCTGGGCAAGGGAGAGCTGCAAAAAAAGCTCACAGTCCAAGCCCATCATTTCAGCGCCTCTGCAAAGGCAAAGATTGAAAAGGCCGGAGGAACGGCCGAGGTGATCAGCTGATGTCAGACGTCAACACTTTTTTGGCCGGTGTCCGAAACGTCGTCAACATCCCGGAATTGCGCAACCGCATCTTGTTCATGCTGGGGATGCTGATGGTCTATCGGATCGGAAGCTGGATCCCCACGCCCGGCATTGACAGCACTGCCCTGGAGGCTTTTTTCGATTCCCAGGCCGGCAGCATGTTCGGCTTCCTGGACGTCTTTTCCGGCGGCAACCTGAGCCGCCTTTCCATCTTTGCCCTGGGAATCACGCCCTACATCACAGCTTCGATCATCCTCCAGTTGCTGACCGTGGTCTGGCCTTACCTGGAACGGCTCTCCAAAGAAGGCGAGCTGGGACGCAAGAAAATCACCCAGTACACCCGCTACCTGACCGTGGGCCTGTGCCTTTTTCAGAGCTTTGCCACTGCGGCGGCCCTGGAGCAGACGCAAGCGACGCCGCCCATCGTCCCCAGCCCAGGCTGGGGATTTCGCCTGATGACCATCCTGACCTTGACCACAGGCACTACTTTCGTTATGTGGCTGGGCGAACAGATCTCCGAGCGCGGCATCGGCAACGGCATTTCGCTGATCATCTTCGCCGGGATCGTGGTGGGGCTTCCCGAGGCAACCGCTTGGCTGTGGACCAGTTGGCAGAACAACCAGCTCAACGTGTTCGAGATCCTCTTTTTGCTGATTCTGATGGTGATCGTGGTGGGGGCGGTCGTATTTGTGGAACGGGGCCAGAGGCGAATCCCCATCCAGTACGCCAAGCGGATGGTGGGGCGGCGCATGTACGGGGGCCAGTCGACTCACCTTCCGCTCAAGGTCAACTCGGGAGGAGTCATCCCCGTCATCTTCGCGGCTTCGATCGTGGCCCTGCCCTCCACCGTTCAAATGGCTTTCAGCAGCGAAGGCACCGTGGGCAGCATTTTGGCCACGCTGGCCACCCAGCTGTCTCAGGGCTATCCGCTTTACAACTTGATCTATATCTCAGGCATCATCTTTTTCTGCTTTTTCTACGTCAGCATCATTTTCAACCCGGACGAAGTGGCCGACAACATCCGCAAGTACGGAGGGTTCATCCCCGGCATCCGGCCAGGCAAGCGAACCTCGGAGTACATCGACCGGACGCTGAGCCGTCTGACCGCTGCCGGGGCCATCTACCTGGTGCTGGTCTGCCTGCTGCCCGAGTTCCTCATCACGGGGTTCAAGGTGCAGCCGATCCCCCTCATCGGAACTCCCCTGGACAACTTCTTCAACGAGTACGGCCTCAGCCGCATCACCACCGGGCTGGGAGTGAACTTCTATTTCGGCGGCACCTCTTTGCTCATCGTCGTGGGAGTGGCCATGGACACTGTGCAGCAGATCGAATCGCAGCTCATCATGCGCCACTACGACGGGTTCCTCAAGAAAGGGCGCATCCGGGGAAGGCGATAGGGCAGTTGGCAGAAAGATGACACATACTGCGGGCCTTGGACCTTGGACTTGAGGCAGCCATGAGTTTTGGGCGGGTGGTGATTTTATTGGGAGCGCCGGGGGCCGGCAAAGGGACACAGGCCAAGCTGCTGGCCGAGTCGTCAGGCTACTTGCACGTCTCGACTGGAGACCTGCTGCGCGAGGCGGTGCGGCAGGGCTCGGAGCTGGGCAAGCGCTGCAAGGCCATCATGGAGGCAGGCGAATTGGTTCCCGATGAGTTGGTCTCCCAGTTGGTGGAAGAGAAAAACAGCTCGGGCCGAGCCGATTCGGGAATGATCCTGGACGGCTACCCGCGCAATCTGGCACAGGCCGAGTTCCTTAGCAGGGTGCTCAACGGAGTCAGGCCCAAGACGATCCGGATCCGGGTCGACGAGGATCAGGTCGTCAAACGCCTCTCGGGCAGGCGGACCTGCTCCGGATGCGGCCGCATCTACAATGTCTTCTTCTCGCCCTCCGCGAAAGGAGAGGCGGAGTGTGAAGCCTGCGGAGGGAAGCTGCTGCAGAGGAAGGATGACCGCGAGGAGGTGATTCGGGAACGCATGCACGTCTACCGCCAACAAACCGCTCCGATGATAGGGTATTACTCATCGCGAGGGGATTTTTTTGAGGTGGACGGCAACCGTTCCGTCTCTGAGGTGGCCGCCGAAATCGACCGTTTGGCGGCCTGAAGCAGGCCTTGGGTCATTAGTGCGATGATCATTTGCAAAGGAAAATCCGAACTGGCCACCATGCGGGAAGCCAACCTGATCGTGGCTCGGGTACTGGGTCGCCTGCAGGAGCTGATCAAGCCGGGAGTCACGACTGCGCAGTTGGACCGGGTGGCCAATGAGATGATCCGCAAGGCCGGCGCCGTGCCCTCCTTCAAGGGCTACCGGGGTTTTCCGGCCAATGTGTGCATTTCAGTCAATGACGAGATCGTCCATGGCATCCCCGGCCCGCGCACCCTCAAGGAGGGCGACATCGTCAGCATCGACGTGGGGGCCTTTTTCAAGGGCTATCACGGCGACTCTGCCCGCACTTATCCGGTGGGAAAGATTCTGCCCGAGATGCTCGATCTGCTCAAGGTCACCCGCGAGTCGCTCTACAAGGGAATCGAGCAGGTCAAGCCGGGCAACAGGGTTTCCGACATCTCGGCCGCTGTGCAGCGCTATGTCGAAGCGCATGGATTTTCGGTGGTGCGCGAATTTGTCGGCCACGGGGTGGGCAAGTCCTTGCATGAGGATCCCCAGGTGCCCAACTATGGGCGGCCGGGCCGGGGGCCGCGGCTGCGGCCGGGAATGGTGCTGGCCATCGAGCCCATGGTCAACTCCAAGGGACCCGAAACCAAGCTGCTGCGAGACCGCTGGACGGCTGTGACGGCCGATGGAGGCTACAGCGCCCACTTCGAGCACTCCGTCGCGGTAACGGAAAACGGCCCCTGGATTCTGAGCGAATAGAACGGCAGCGCGTAGGACTGCGGGAAACCGGTGACCGGTGACCGGAAGCCGGCAGAAGAAGACGAAGGAAAGAACATGGGAGGAGGCCTTTACCAGGCGGCATCAGCCATTGCAAACTCGGGCTGCCTCGGTTTCCAGAGCCCTCTGCCGGTTTCCGGTCTCCGACCTCCTGGTTGAACGAAGACTCAGCCGCCCGCGGGCAATGGCAGGCGCCTGGCGAAGGAATTGATCATGAAAGTTCGAGCTTCGGTCAAGAAAATGTGCGTGAACTGCAAGGTGATCCGGCGCCACGGAGTGGTGCGGGTCATCTGTCCCAACCCCAAGCACAAGCAACGGCAAGGATGAAGAATTCCGCGGCACGAAAGCTTTGACCGCGAGGGCGTTTTCGTGTATCTTTATCATTTTTTTCTTGCTGGCGTTTTTCATCGAGGAAGACCATGGCACGATTGGCTGGTGTGAACATACCCGACAACAAGCGGGTGGTGATTTCGCTGACTTACATCTACGGCATTGGAAAGACGCGGTCGCAGACGATTCTGGCCAAGTCCAAGGTCAGCGAAGACAAGAAAGTGCGCGAGTTGAGCGAGGAGGAATTCACCCGCATCCAGCGCACCATTCAGGATGAGGGGCGCGTTGAAGGCGACCTGCGCAAGGAGGTCCAGCTCAACATCAAGCGCCTGATGGATATCGGCTGTTACCGTGGCCTGCGCCACCGCCGAGGCCTTCCGGTACGCGGCCAGCGCACCCACACCAACGCCCGCACCCGCAAAGGCCCCAAGAAAACAGGGATTCGCCGACGCAAGAGGTAATGCGCGGTCAGCAGGCGCGGCAGCCCAGTACAGCGCTCGCAGCTGAACGACAAGGACAACAATGGCAAAAGCTGGCAAGAAGAAAACCGGGCGCAAAAAGGCCGGGAAGAGAAGGGAACGGCGCACGATCATTCACGGGATTGCCCACATCAAGGCAACCTTCAACAACACCCTCGTCGCCATCAGCGATCTGGACGGCAATATCCTGACCCATTCCAGCGCCGGCGCCCAGGGATTCAAGGGCAGCCGCAAGAGCACGCCCTTTGCCGCTTCTCAGGCCGCTCACCGGGTTGCAGCCATGGCTTCGGACCAGTACGGCATGAAGTACTGCGACGTCCAGGTCCAGGGCCCCGGCGCTGGCCGCGAGGCGGCCATTCGGTCGCTGCAGGCGGGAGGGCTGCGCATCCGTTCCATCCGGGACGTGACGCCCATCCCGCACAACGGCTGCCGTCCGCCCAAGAAAAGGCGCGTCTAAGGCCCGCCGTTTTGAAAGTTTCCAGCCGCCGCATGTGGCGTGCGGCGATTCAGGGAGGAAGGAAAAGTTGGCACGATACACTGGGCCTGTCTGCAGGTTGTGCAGGCGCGAAGGCATGAAGCTCTTCTTGAAAGGGCAACGCTGCTTCACGGAAAAGTGCGCCGTCGAAAAGCGCAACTTTGTCCCCGGCGAGCACGGTCGGATCATGCGTCAGCGCAAACTGATCGGTTATGGCCTCCAACTGCGCGAAAAGCAGAAGGTCAAGCGCATGTACGGAGTCCTGGAAAACCAGTTTCGGCGCTACTTCAAGATGGCGGCCCGGCGCAAAGGGGTCACTGGTACCCTTCTGCTGCAGTTCTTGGAGCGGCGCCTGGACAACGTGGTCTACCGGATCGGCTTCGCCACCTCACGCAATCAGGCCAGGCAATTGGTTCGCCACGGGCACGTGCAGGTGAATGGCCGCAAGGTGAATGTCCCGTCCTTTCTGTGTTCCAAGGACGACGAAATCAGCATTCGGGAAAAAAGCCGCAAGAACCCTTTTATCCTCAGCTCGGTGGAGTCGATGGCCGGGCGCGGCGTGCCTTCCTGGCTCAACCTGGAAGGCGAAAACCTGAAGGGTCAGGTGTTGGAGTTGCCCAGCCGAGAGGATATTCAGGCGCCAATTGAGGAGTCTCTGATCGTCGAGCTGTACTCCAAGTAGCTTCATCCGGCAGCCGTCAGCCGCCAACGCGCCTGACGGCCGCCTTGCGAATCAGCCAAGCGGTTGGATCCAAGCAGCATCGGCGAAGGGCATCCGAAACGAAAAATCTTGCCCGCCTCACCGTCAGTTGAGCCTAACAGCAAAGCGCTTTCGAAAAAAACAGCTGGACGGCGGTCTTGCAAAAAGGGGGATTAAGACGTGAACGAAAATGGTTTTCAGCGACCCAAGCGGTTGGCTTACGATATCGAAAAGCTCAGCCCCACCTACGGCTACTTCTACGCTCAGCCCTTCGAGAGGGGATTCGGGACCACGATCGGCAACGCCCTGAGGCGGATTCTGCTCTCCTCCATCCAAGGCGCCGCCATAACGGCAGTCAAGATTGACGGGGTGCTTCACGAATTCTCCTCCATGCCCGGGGTCAAGGAAGATGTCACCGACATCATCATGAACCTGAAGAAGATCCCCATCAAACTGCTCTCCGGTGAAGAAAAGACCATCTACCTGGAATCCCAAGGGGCCGGCGAGGTCAGCAGCGGGGACATCAAGCCCGACCCCGACGTCGAAATCCTCGACAAGGACATTCACATCGCAACCGTCGACAAGACGGGCCAATTGAAAATGGAGATGCGCCTCAAGAAAAACCGCGGCTACGTGCCGGCCGATGAGAACTACGAAGAGGAATTCGGCATCGGCTACATCCCTGTCGACTCGGTCCACTCTCCCATCCGCAAGGCCAATTTCACCGTGGAGGCCGCCCGTCTGGGCCAGTCGACCGACTATGACCGGCTGATCCTCGAAGTTCATACCAACGGCTGCATCAAGCCTGAAGACGCCATCGCCCAGGCCGCCAAGATCCTCAAGGACCAGCTTTTTATCTTCATCAACTTCGAGGAGGAGCCCGACCGGGGCGATCGGGAGGATGACGGCCAGTACAGTTCCATGAACGAGGCCCTCAACAAGTCGGTCGAGGAACTGGAGCTGTCGGTGCGTTCCTACAACTGCCTCAAGAACGCCAATATCCGGACCATCGCCGAACTGGTCACCCGTACCGAGCCAGAAATGCTCAAGACCAAAAACTTCGGCCGCAAGTCCCTGAATGAGATCAAGGAGATCTTGGCTGACATGGGGCTGTCATTCGGAATGAAGATGGACGAAAAGGGGCGCCCCATCGTCGAGCAGGCTGAAGGATAGTTGGCAGTCGGCAGCAAGGAGTCATCGCAATGCGACATCGTCGAGCACACCGCAAGCTGGGCCGTACTTCCAGTCACCGCAAGGCTTTGCTGCGCACAATGGTGACGGATTTCCTGGACAAGGAACGAATCGTGACCACAGTGCCCAAGGCCAAGGAACTGCGCCCCTTCGCTGAAAAGATGATCACTTTGGGCAAGCGCGAGTCTCTGCATGCCCGGCGTCAGGCCCTGTCGGTCATTCGCCGCAAGTCTGTGGTCCATAAGCTCTTCGACTCCCTGGCGCCCCGTTTCGCCGACCGCAACGGAGGCTACACGCGCATCATCCGCCTCGGGCCCCGCAAGGGGGATGCTGCCGAGATGGCCCTTATCGAGCTGATTGGCAGCGAACTGGATCCGGAGGCCGCCAAGAAAGAAGCCAAGGCCGCCAAGAAACCCGAGAAAAAAGACGCCAAGCCGCCAAGTGAATCTGCCAAGGCCGCCCCGGACAAGGAGAAAGCCGAAGCCGAGGCCGAAGCTGAGGATCAGCCGGCCCAAGAACCAGAGGATCCCAAGGCCTCCCAAAAGGCGGAAGGCTCTGCCAAACAGAGCAAGGATGCCTGAGCTTGCCGACGCGATCAGGCGGAATGATTCGGATGTCGGAAATCCTGACAGCCTGCGGGTCGCCATAATCCATCTCCAAGCACCTGAAAACAAAGGGCTTCACTCGAGAAGTCATCTCGGCGCTGCTGCGGCGTCAAAATTCTTGACAGCTCTTCGGGTCCGAGGAACCTTTCCCAACAGGCCTATCCGAACCTGTCCCGCTTGCGACAGGGCACCGCAAGTCCTCTTTAATCAACCAGATGTGCTCTACACGCTGATGTCGCTTCAGGCAACCCGCTTCTGGCACAGGTGTTGCGTGCTTCGAGTGCGCCTTCGGGCTGCGTTTAGCCTGTCTGCTTCGCTTGGGCGGCTGACAGTTGGGATTCGCACACTGGGAGTTTGATCGATGAGTAGGCGAAGGCCCGGGACCACTTCAGCTTACGGCTACGCCTCTTCAAAGCGCGACCACCAGAAACGGCTGGGAGGATGGCGTGCGGTTCTCAAGGACCGTTGGAGTTTCTGGGTCGTTGTTTTGCTGGTTGCTTTTTCTCTCTCCACCTTGGCTCTGGTCCGGGTCAGCAAGCCGACTGTCTTGCGCGACGCTGCCGAAGCCCCTCAGCTGCCTCCCCTGCTGGATCTGGATGATTTCGTCTTCGATCTGGGCCCTCATTACCCCCGCCCCTACCTGGACTTGCTTTACGGCCGGGCCTCGGTCCCCGATTTGAGCGACCTCGAGATTTCCTTCCAGCCTGAGACGATGCTGGCTGACTTGGCGCTGCGCAGGCAAACTCCGCCGGACTCCTTGAACCATCCCCAAGTTCAGTTCCCCAAGCCGGACGGGGAACGGCTTCTGGCGGGTAAGTATTTGGGCGCATCGCAGCTTCCCCAGCATTACACGCTCTCTCAGCAGATGGAGGAAAACCCTTTGGAGACGGTCTTCTTTGCCGGCAGCAGGGGTCGCTCTCACGACAGGGATGGAGGCGCGCCCGATCCCATCAGCCAGCAGCAGGATCCTTGCGAAGGCGCGCCCGATGATTGCCTGGACGAAGAAAGAAACACCCGCGGTCGTCCGGACCATGACCGGGACAGCGTCCGCCCCAACCCCAACGCCGCGGTTGTGCCGGAGCCGGGCAGCCTGTTTTTGCTGCTGACCGGATTGGCCGCCCTGGGCGGCTGTGCCGTGCGCCGCAAGCACTGGTGAGTTGATCGGCGCCTGCCGCGCTCCAGACCTTTCCTGCCTGCTCCTCAAGGATTGCTGGCCTGTCGGACCTCTTCGGATGTCATGCCGTATAGAGGCGGTGTGGCGACGCCCAGAAGAGACAAGTAGAGGTAGATCTGCCCGCGATGATGAACTTCGTGTTCCAGCATGGCCCTGAGCCATTTCCAAACTGTGATGGGCATTCCCGAGGGCGCCCGGCATTTCTTGCGCAGATCCTGGGGAGTGAGGGCCGAGAGGATTTTCATCGATTGGCGGTGCATCTCGTCAAAGTAGGCCAAGACCTCTTCAGGGCCGTCGGCCAACTCCTTGCCGTGCCCCGGATAGCGGCTGGGGCGGCCGCAGGCGTTTTCGGCAAACATGTAGCGTTCGGTGGCTGCCAAGTGCCGGATCAAGTCAGCCAGGGTGAACTTGCCCTCCCGGTAAGTCCATTCGAATTCTTGGAATGGAATGCAATCGACAACTCGGAGGGTGCGTTGCCGAACCCTTTCGAAGTATTCCAGGAAGGGCTCGATACGGTCGATTTTCATCAGCATTCACCAGTGGGCGCAAAGGCCCGGTCCTCAGGCCAGAGACCGGGCAGCCTCGACAAATCGGTCGATCTCTGCCGACGTATTGAAAAGGTTCAGCGAGAGGCGCATGGCGTCGAAGTCCGGTCCGCCGAAGGCGCGGAAGACCATTCCATGCTGAGGGTAAAGTGCCTGGAACACCTGGCGGCTGGCTTTCCCCCGCAGCCGGATCGAGTAAAGGGAGGCGCCCATATCCCAACTGGCCGGGGAGAGCCAGACCAATCCGGGGCTCTCTTGGACGCGGCGGCGGAAATGCTGCCACAGTCTGCGGTAACGTGCCTGTTTGGCCTTGATCCCCAACTTGGCCTGGAAGTCGATGGCATCGCCCAGCACCAGCACCTCAGCAAGATTCCGGGTTCCATAGTCTTCGAAGATGCGCACCGTCCCCTTCCAGCGCTGCTGCCCCCAGGTCACCCACATGGGGCGCAGCTGCCCCTGAACTTGCCGGCGGATGTAGAGCAGGCCCAGCCCTTTGGGCGCCTGCAGCCACTTGTGGGGGCTGCAGGCATAAAAATCGACCTCCGACCCCTGCAGTTGGACGGGGATCATCCCCAAAGATTGTGCGCCGTCCACGGCCACGAATTCGACGCCTTTGGAGCGGGCCAGGGCCGCAAGCTCCCCGATCGGGTGGCGCAAACCCACCATGTTGTCGATGTGCGGGAAAGCCAAGACACGGGTTCGCCGGGTAATGTGCCGGTCATAGGCGTCCAGCAGCTCGTCCTTTCCCATTCTTGGGGTCTGCTGGATCGGAAACTGGAAGCGGCGCACCTTGTAGCCCCGCGACGCCCCATGGTGCTGCCAGCAAATGCTGGCGCCTGGATGATTGAGGGAGCTGAAGAGGACTTCGTCTCCCGCGCCCAGAGGAAGGCCGGCGGCCAAAAGGTTGAAGCCTTCCGTAGTGTTGTGGGTGAGCGCCACCTCGTGCGGCCCGCACCCCATCAATCGGGCTGCCTTGCGGCGCGTTTGCCGGCGAGGCGCCTCCCAAGGGGAGTCCCACATGTAAAGCCAGGGGTTGGATTCGCACAGGGCCAGGTACTTTTGACGCACCCGCTGCAAAGGCACAGGGATGGTCCCGATCGAGCCGTGGTTGAAATAAGTGATGCCCTCAGCCAGGCCGTACTGGGCACCAAGCGCTGCCCAGTCTGGAGAAGGATCCTGCGGCAAGGCCTGCAGGCTGCTTGCAAAGCCCGCACGTGCCTGCAGCAGCCTCTCCAGCACTCCGGCCGCCGCCGCTCCGGCGGGAAGGCTCTTCAAGAATCGTCGACGACACCAGTTTTCCTCATTCATAAAGACTCCCTCCCCTGCCGGTTTCGGTCCAGCCAAGCCCAGGCCATTGTACCCGCCCTGGCCATGCGGCAACAGCCTTGTCCGCCTGCAGTCACAGGAATCCCTCGGGAATATAGTATCCTGGGGCCGAGATTCGACAGGGGCATGGCCGAGGGAGCCATCCTGACCCGAAGTACGGCGCTGGCAAGCGCCTCTTTTCGATGGAGGAATCATCATGCCGAATCGCCGAACCGCAGCAGTCTTGCACTTTGCAGCAGCCGTTTTTCTCTTGACGGGTTCCCTGACAGCAGGCGGGGATCCCCGCTTTGACTGCACGCAGGAACTCGCGGGCGCTTCTCGGTGCCTGTTCGTCACCTTTGCCCAACTGGCCGCTGGAGGGGGCTTTTCAGGCGAAATCATCGTGACCAACCAGGGCTATGAAGACGACGAGGCTGTCCGGCTGGACTTTTTCGCCGACGACGGCACCCCCCTTGCGCTGGAGACCGACTCGGGAATGGAGGCAGAACGGATTTTTCCGCTGGGCGCAGGCGAGAGCCGGATCATCCCCTTCAGCCTGGATTCCGAAGTCGCCGTCCCCGGCTACGGCCGCCTGACATTCGCCAGCAGCGCCTCCGTCCGGGGCAGCCTGCTGCTGCGGGTCATGGCCGACGGATCCCTGCAGACCGAAGTCGGCGTACGGGCCGATATCCCCCGCAGCAGCTACACCTTTCCAGCCGAAGTGGACAGCGCCCGCTTCATCAATACGGGCCTGGCCTTGGCCAACGGGGCATTTCAACGCGTCAACCTGCCCGATCCGACGGCACAGGGATTCGTGATCAGCCTCATCGAATTGGACGGGACGGTACGCGCAACAACCGTTCTGCCCTTGGGCTTGAACGGACATACCTCCGCTTTTTTGGGGGCGGGCTCGGGCACTCCCCCGCTTTTTCCAGGGCTGGACAATTTCAGGGGATCCGTCAGCGTCTCGGCGGCGGTCGATTTCGGACTGCTGGCCTTGCGCTTGGAGTCGGGAATCCTGACCTCGGTCGCCAATGACTTTGGACCGGTCGTCGGCGCCTTCGACATCCGCGGCACCACCCAGGAAACCCCTGAAGCGGAGCCCAACAACAGCGTTGGTGACGCACAGGCCTTGACGCTGCCCGCCAATGTGACAGGAGTGATCGATACCCAAGACGGAAGGGATCTCTTTCAGATCGCAGCCACCCAAGGCCAAGTCCTGACCGTATACACCGTCACGGAAAAAGGCGTTTCCGTACTGGACACTTACCTGGCGGTGGAGCGGCCTGATGGGATTGTTTTGGCTGTCAATGATCAAAACGAGTTGATATTCCGCGACGACGGCTTCCTGCGCATGGAGATCCCGGAAGACGGCACCTACATCCTCCGAGTAGAAGACTTTTTCTTCGGAGAGGGCGCTGACTTCACCTACAACCTGCTGGTCCGGCTCGACCCGCCTGGCGTCCCCTGAGCCTGCAGATCCTGCGCGGCAGGCTTCCAGCAGCCGGCTTTGGCCCCCTGAACGTCGCTGCCCAATTTCCGCCAAGTCTGCCGGAGCCGAGCCTGAAGCCCAGAGAAAAGCCCGTTGAAAGACGGGCTTGCATTTGCCTTGTGCACTCAGTCCCCAGCCCTGAAGGACTGGGCTAATAACCCGAAAGGCTGAAGCTTTCGGGCAACCTGCTGAAGCAGGTGAAGACGCCATTCCCCTTTTCTGCAACTGGAAGGAAACACCCGCCCTTATTAAGTTAACGCTTATCCGAACAGCGTGATTGGAAGGCGTGAAACTCCGGAATCCGTTCGCATGCGCTTATTTGAGGACAAGTCTACCGGTCGCTTCCAACTGACATTTTGTCCGTCCTGCCAGCTATGATTCACCGGTGCGAGTTTTTGGGGTGGATCCGGGCAGCAGGGTGACGGGCTACGGTGTGATCGAGACGCAGGGAAGCCGGCTGTGCTGCCTGGGCCACGGCAAGATCGAAGCCGCAGGCGGCGGAGTCGGATTCCCGCAGCGCCTGCATCGAATCTACAAGCGCCTGGGCGAGCTCCTCCAGGAGCATTCCCCCGACGTTGTGGCTGTGGAAGAGGTCTTTTACGCCGCCAACGTCAAAACGGCCCTCAAGCTGGGCCACGCCCGCGGGGTGATCCTGCTGGCTGCTGCAGAAGCGGGGCTGCCGGTGCTGGAGTACTCGCCTTTGGAAGTCAAAAAGGCCGTGGTGGGTTATGGAAGGGCGGACAAAGGCCAGATCCAGATGATGGTCAAGACGCTGCTCAATATGCAAGCGCCCCCTCAGCCCCACGACGCAGCCGACGCCCTGGCGGTGGCCATTTGCCACAGTTTCAGTGGATCACCACGCCAGCGTAGCCGACGACGCTGGACAGCTCCCCGTTGACCTCTCCGGAATGGCTGTAGCTCACCAGCTCGGCCCGAGTGGCGCCCTGTGCGCGCGACGCCTCGATCACGGCGATGGCGGTCCCGTAGCCGCACATCGAGATCTGGCAGCGATGGACGGTCTCAAAAAGCTTGCGGCTGTCCAGGCGGCGGATGCAGTCGATGGCCTGAGCGTCCTTGCGGCGGGTCGACTCGGCATCCTCGAAGTGATTCATATCCGAACTGGCCACCAGCAGCACCGGATCAGCGCACTCCCGAATGGCTGCTGCCAAACCTCGCCCCAGTTCCATCAAGCTCTCCAGCCGGACTGTCCCCACTGAAATGGGAACGAACCGGAAGCCGCCGGACAGCAGTTGCTGCAAAAATGGCAGGTGAACCTCAATGGCGTGCTCCTTGCTGTGTGCCTGAGGGCTTTCCTGCACGACCAGGCAGTGCTTGCGCACCAAGTCAGCCACTTCCTTGTCGATCTTGACCGTTCCCAGGGGCGTCTCCCAGCGTCCCGCCGACTGGATCGAGATGGGTGCGCCGACACCGGTGTGGTTGGGGCAGAGCAGGATGTAGCGGCGCGGCAGCACCACCGAGGAATAGGTGGCTGCAGCCACTTGGCCCGAGTAATAGTAGCCGGCGTGGGGGGCGATGATGGCCTTGGCGGGGGCCTTGGCGGCACTTGGCTGCAGAAGGCGACCCAAGGCAGCCCGCAAATCCTGGGCGTCCGAGGGGTAGAAGCTTCCGGCAAATGCTGCTTTACGAATCATTTCCAGACCCTTTTGGCCATTCTAGCACGGGGAGTGGAAGCCCGCGAAAAGACGCGAAAAGGGACATCCGAAAATCCAAAAAGTCCCAACTGACAACTGACGACTGACAACTATCCCTCGAACTGCCCAATCCTCACCCGCGCCGGACGCAGCAAAGTTTCGCCCATCCGATAGCCGGGCTGCAGGATCTCGACGACCTTCTGGTCCAGTTGAGGGTCGTCCACGGACGCGTACCCCATCGCTTCGGCCTGGTGGGGATCGAATTCGCGGTGGAGCAGGTCCAGTTCCTGGACCCCTTCGGACTGCAGGCGCTTGCGGAGAAGCTCCAGGGTCAAGGCCACCCCTTTGTTGAGGCTCTCCAGCCCGCCGCCCGCCTCGACAGCCTCAAGGGTGCGCTCCAGGTTGTCCACTGTCTCCAGAAAGCCGCCCAACAGGTCTTCCTTTTCCTTGGCCAAACGCCGCTCCGCCTGGCGGGCCTGGCGGTCTCGATAGGCCTCGTTTTCCTTCTCCAGCTCCTGCAGGCGCTCTTTCAGTTTTTGCTCGGCAGTTTCGGTGCGGGCCTGCAAGTGCTCGACAAAGCTGGGCAGCTTTCGCTGCGGCTCCTTGGCGTTGTCGACCGCCTCATCATCCACAACCCAAAAGCGTCGGTCGGTCACCTGAATCTCGGGTTGCTGACCCTCGTGCGGATCGCTGTTTCCCTTGCCTTCCATTCTCTTTTCTCTCTTATCCTTTTTTGCCCCAGCCTTGGCGTTCAATCGATGGCTATGCGCCGGGCCGGGCTTTCTTGTTTTTTGGGGATTCGGATGCTCAACACACCGTCATGGAAGCGCGCATGCACATGTTCGGCATGGATGTGAGAGCGTATCGGAAAGCGCCGCTGAAAGGATCCGAAGGCGCGTTCGCGCTGATGGTAGCTGCGCTGCTGGCCTACGGACTCAGCCAGCTCGCGCTGCCCGTGCAACACCAGGGTGTTGCCCTCGATCTGAATGTCGATGTGCTCCTTGCTGACCTGAGGCAGTTCGGCCTCCAATACGACTTCCTGGGCCGTTTCATAGATGTCGACAGCCGGAGTCCAGCTTTGGGAAGGAGTTCCCTTGGAGGTGACGGACTGCAGGCTTTCTTCAAACAGGCGCCGCATCCGTTCCTGCAGGTTCATCAGGTCTCGAAAGGGGTCTTGCATCATAGTTTTGTCCTCATTTACCACCTTGCGGCATATACTAAGATCTTGCTCTATTGCTATCAAGGATTGCTGCCGCGGCTTGCCGGAGCGGCCCCTACATCTTATATGGAAGCGGTCGGATCTGAAAACCTGTTCGGCTGGAGCGCCCGCATCCCTGCGGGCTCTGCATGCATCAGGCCGGCATCTCGGAGCCCGGCAGGCGCTACCGGATTGCCGCTGTCGAAGATCGACTTGTCAAGGAGCAGTTGAATGGATATGAATCGAATGACGGAAAAGACTCGAGAGGCGTTGGCCCAGGCCCAGAGCCTGGCTGTCAGCCACAGCCATCAGGAAGTCGATGTGGAGCACCTCTTGGCCTCCCTGCTGCGCCAGGAGCCCAGCCTGGCCGCCTCCGTCCTCAACAAGGCCGGGGTCCATGTGTCGGGAATCCGCCAGCGCATCGACGCCGAACTCGACAAGCGCCCCAAGGTTTCCGGCCCCGAGGGGGCTTTGGACCGCATCTTCGTGACAGGGCGCCTCAACATGCTGCTGGCCCAGGCCGAGCAGGAAGCCAAGGCACTTCGGGACGAGTTCCTTTCCGCCGAACACCTTTTGCTGTCCGCCTTGGACGACAAGGGGGCCGCCGGTCGAATCCTCAAGGAATTCGGAGTCACCCGAGACCGGCTGCTCAAGTCCCTCCAGGAGGTGCGGGGCAGCCAGCGCATCACCACCCAGAATCCCGAGTCCACCTATCAGGCCTTGGAGCAGTACGGGCGTGACCTGACTCAGATGGCGCGCCAAGGCAAGCTGGATCCGGTAATTGGGCGCGATGAGGAGATCCGGCGCGTCACCCAGGTCCTGTCCCGGCGCACCAAGAACAATCCCGTGCTGATCGGCGAGCCGGGCGTGGGCAAGACGGCCATCGCCGAAGGTCTGGCCCAGCGGATCGTCAAGGGGGACGTCCCCGAGGGGCTCAAGACCAAGCGGCTGGTGGCGCTGGACATGGGTGCCCTGATCGCCGGCGCCAAGTACCGAGGCGAGTTCGAAGAGCGCCTCAAGGCGGTACTCAAAGAAGTAGAGGAATCGGCGGGCGAGGTCATCCTCTTCATCGATGAGCTGCACACGGTGGTGGGCGCCGGCAAGGCCGAAGGGGCCATGGACGCCGGCAACCTGCTCAAGCCCATGCTGGCTCGGGGAGAGTTGCATTGCATCGGTGCCACCACGCTCAACGAGTACCGCCAATATGTCGAAAAAGACGCCGCCCTGGAACGGCGCTTCCAGCCCGTCATGGTGCGCCAGCCCAGCGTCGAGGACACCATCTCCATCCTGCGGGGCTTGAAGGAGCGCTACGAAGTCCACCACGGCGTCCGCATCCGGGACGCCTCGCTGGTGTCGGCGGCCGTGCTGTCCAACCGCTACATCTCGGACCGCTTCCTGCCCGACAAGGCCATCGACCTGATCGACGAGTCGGCCGCCAAGCTGCGCACCGAAATCGATTCGATGCCCGCCGAACTGGACGAGGTGCGCCGCAAGGTGATGCAGCTGGAGATCGAGCGCGAGGCGCTCAAAAAGGAAAAAGACGAAGCTTCGCGCGAACGCCTGGCCAAGCTGGAAAAGGAGTTGGCCGACCACAAAGCCACTTCAGACGCCTTGCAGGCCCAGTGGCAAGCCGAAAAAGAGGCCGTTCAGCAACTGCGCAGCCTGCGCCAGGAGATGGAGCGCACCAAGATCGATATCGAAAAGGCCGAACGCGAGTACGACCTCAACCGGGCCGCCGAATTGCGCTACGGCCGACTCAATGAATTGCAGGAGCGCCTCAAGTCTGCACAGGCCGCCCTGGCTCAGAAGCAGGACCACGGACGATTGCTCAAGGAGGAGGTTTCGGAGGAGGATGTGGCCCAGGTGGTCTCGCGCTGGACGGGAATCCCGGTGGCCCGCCTGATGGAGGGCGAAAGCGCCAAGCTGCTTCATTTGGAGGACGAGTTGCACCAACGCGTGATAGGCCAGGATGAAGCGGTCGAAGCGGTGACGCAGGCCGTTATCCGGGCCCGCTCCGGCTTGAAGGATCCCAACCGCCCCATCGGAAGCTTCATCTTCCTGGGCCCCACCGGCGTGGGCAAGACCGAGCTGGCCCGTGCATTGGCCGAGTCCTTGTTTGACGACGAGCAGGCCATGATCCGCATCGACATGTCCGAGTACCAGGAACGCCACACCGTGGCCCGCCTGCTGGGAGCGCCCCCGGGCTATGTCGGATATGAGGAGGGAGGCCAGCTCACCGAAGCGGTGCGCCGCCGGCCCTATTCGGTGATCCTCTTCGACGAGGTGGAAAAGGCACATCTGGAGGTCTTTAACGCCCTCTTGCAAATCCTGGACGACGGACGCCTCACCGACGGCCACGGCCGCACAGTGGACTTCAAAAACACCATCGTCATCATGACCTCCAACATCGGCAGCCACAACATCCTGCAGTACGAAGGCGAATTGGAAGGCGAGGGCTACCGACAAATGAAGTCGGCTGTGCTGTCAGACCTTCGCCGCACGTTCCGGCCCGAATTCCTCAACCGGGTGGACGAGACCATCGTCTTCCACTCCCTGTCGCGAGAGCACCTGATGGCCATCGTCCAGATTCAGCTGCGCCTGCTCCACCAGCGCCTGGCCGAACGCAAGATCAGCCTGGAATTGAGCGAGCAGGCCTGCCGCCATTTGGTGGATATGGGATTTGACCCACACTATGGCGCCCGCCCCCTGAAACGAGCCATACAAAAGGAGATCGAAAACCCCTTGGGACGGCTCCTCATCGAAGGTTCGCTGCGGGATGGGGACCAGGTGGAGGTGGACTACGACCCGGCCTCGGGCAAGCTCGCCTTTGTGCCGGTGGTGCAGGGGGAGGCGGTGGAGGCTTAGTGCTGCTTTCCGTAAATACGCTGCTATTCTTCGGCCGCCGCTACGTCAGCGTAAACGGAAAGCAGCACCCAGTTCCGGGGGGGAGCCGCGAATGATCGCGAAAGCCTTACGAGATTGACGCGGAATCTGCTCTCTTGTGAGTTGTTCGTGAGGGATTTCGTGCCTTTTGGTTTCCTTCCCAGAGAAGTTCGCCCTCAATGGATCTCTTTGATTTGCAAATTAACTTGGTATTTGATGTGAAGAGCATAATAGGCTATGATCCTCACGGCAGTGTTGTTTCCTGTTCGAAGTACAACACATTTTTTGAAGCAAGATCGAGGAGGCTCCATGAATCCGAGAAGAGTATTTCTGGCCATCCTGTTGACTGCGGCGATCTGCTGGATCCCGCTCAGCCATTCGCTGGCTTGTGAAGAATGCATGCAAACGGACGATGGCATTCACGGCTGCCAGGCTGGCCATAAAGTCGGGCACGAATACTGCACGCCCCACGCTGATGGCTCCGGCTGCTCCGTAAGCGGTTCTTGTGGGGGGAGATCGGCGTTCAGCTAACGCCAAATGGCTGCTTGGGTGCTGGGCTTCTGGAAACAGGATTCCCCGCGCCCCACACTGATTCAATTCACATAAGATTAGCCTCAGAAGAAATAAGGGTAGTTATGCGTATCTCCGGCTTGCCGTTGAAGACAATGCTGGCAGGTGGCGGGCTGTTGTGTTTGGCAGCGGCGGTGGCGAGGTGGGATTCGGTGCCCTCGGACGCCGGCCGGATTTGGATCGGGGAGAGGGCCTTGCTGCGGAAGATGATCCGCTCCAAGCCCATTTCTGTGCCGTCGACTGTTTCCAGGGCCGGCGGCCAGGGAGTGGTGGTCAGCTCGCTGGTGATCGACACGAAAGGCAAGGTCTCTCAGGTGTCGATCGTTCAATCCCCTCATCCTGCATTGGCCGAAACCCTCCGCTCCTCCTTGCGGGGCTGGGCGTTCTCGGAAACGACGATTCGGGGCCGTCCCGTCGAAATCACCGGCAAGGTGACCCTGTACTTGGTCAACCAAGATGGCATGGGCAGATTGCTGTCGCCGCAGGAGATGATCGAGCGTCAGCGGGCCAGCGGCCTGCAGGCGGACATTAAGGAAACGGCTCAGATTGTCGATGTGAGGGTGAGGGACGAATTCGAGATGGAGAGCACTCCAAAGGCCTTGAACATCCCTTTGGACGAACTCCAGGTGCGGGGGCCTGTCGAACTCAACCCGCAAATCCCGGTCTCGATTGACTGCACACGAACGCCGATGGATCGCTGCAGGACTGCCGAATCCTATCTCCGGGGCGAGGGGTTCGAACATGTGAGCCGTGCCGGCGACGGCGTTCCCTGCACAGGGTGCCGCTGAATGAACAGAGAGTTCGCGGTTCGCAGTTCCTAGATCGGTACCCGGAGGTTGAGATTCGGGGCCGCTCGGGATGCCGGCAATGCAGCCCTGTTGAGGAGAAGCTGATTTGATCTTGAGGACCGCTTGGAGGAGCGTTTGGCGGGACAAGCCTTTCTTTGTCACCGCCACAGTCATCCTGGCTTTGGGAATCGGCGTCAATCTGGCCTTCATCACCATCCTGAAGACCAACCTCTCCACGATGCCCCCCCATGTTTTGCAGCCTGGCAACCTCTTTGAATTGAGCTTCGACCAGAGTTCCTTATCGGGCAGCCGGGTCCGGGTGGAGCGGACTTCCTACCCGCTGTTCGAGCACATTCGGGAGATTCTTGGGGAAAGCGCCGATGTGGCTTGCGAATTCCGTGCTCCCGTCGGCTTCGGCAAGGGCGTGGCTTCGCAGGAAGTCGAAGCCACGCTGGTCAGCGGCAACTACTTCGAGCTGTTGGGTGTCAAGCCTGTCATGGGCCGCCCGTTTTCTGAAAAGGAATGCGTCTGGGGCACATCCGGCGACCCGGTGGCGATAGCGGATCACGGCTTCTGGAAAGAGGCCTTTCCCGACTCGAGGGCCGATGGGCGCGTCGAGTTGACGATTGCCGACCAACCTCACAGCCTGATCGGCGTCCTGCCGGAGGGTTTCCGAGGCTTGTCCCACAAGCCTTCCGAGATCTGGCTGCCGCTGGAGCCTTCGCTGGGCTTCGCCTACCCCTTTGCCAGCTCGGCCTTGGAGATCCTGGCCGATGCGGACAAAAGGCTCTTCAAGATCCTGCTGCGGCCCCGCAACGGCCACAGCCCGGCCCGCATCCAGTCGCTTCTGAAGGGAGCGCTGCTGGGATCCGAGGCCTCCCTATTGGCCGGACAGAAGGTCCTCGACGTGCATCTGGAAGTCAACAGGCTCAGCCAGCCGACGCGGCTTTCCGAAACTATGCTGGTCTGGGGGTCGCTCATGGCCCTGCTGGGCCTGGGGGCTGCCTGCGCCAATGTCGCGGCATTGGGGCTTTTCAGAAACCTGCGGCGCTGGCAGGCAACCGTGATCCAAATCCAGCTGGGCGCAACCAGAGGCAGAATATTCCGCCAGGCGGTCGCCGAGGGGCTGGTCATGTCGATTGCCGCCACCGCAGTGGCCTTGATCTTCTTTTTCGTGATCGTCAGGACACTCGAAAAGTCGATGGGCTTACCGCAGTCAGCCATCTCAGACCTGTTCAGCGCCTGGTTTGCCCTCGTTTTGGCTGCCACCGTCCTGGCAGTCATGTGCGCCACGGGAATGCCGGCAGGCTTGCAGTCGGTGCTGGTGGGAATGGCCCCCAGGTTCCAAGGCCAGTGGCGGCCCGGATTCCTTAAGGCCGGGCAAGGGCGAACCATCCTGGTGTTCATTCAGGTCGCCGTCGCAGTCTGCTTTCTGGCCCAGACCGCACTTTTCCACACCACCATCAGCAACGCCGTCAGCGGGCTGGGCTTTGCGCCCGGCAACCTGGTCATGCTGGAGGTGCCCAACTTGCGCAAGCTGGGGCACTCCGAGGCATCCATCGGGCAACTTTTCAGCAGGTTTGAGGACAGAGCCCGATCCTTGCCCGGCGTGATTTCCACAGCCACCGCAACCTCCGGGCCTTTCCGCAGGTTTCAAGTCACCAGCATGCGCGGCCCGAGCAGGCAACCGCTTCAACTAGGCGAGGGCATCTATCTTTCCGGCATCTCTCCCGGCTATATCTCATCCATGGGAATGACCCTGTCGGCAGGCCGGGCCTTCACCCACCGGGATTCCTCGACCTCTGAAAAGGTGGCCATTGTCAACCAGCGACTGGCCAAGCAGATTTGGGGAGACCGCAATCCGATCGGCGACTGCCTTTACGCCTTTCGGGATCCCCACTGCAGGCGGGTGGTCGGTGTGCTGGACGATCATCGCGTCGAGACTTCCGTCTTCGCCGAGCCCAGGCTCCAGTGCTACCTGCCCCTGAGCCAGTATCAGGGTACAGGCATCCATCGGGCTGGCGATTATTTGCTGGTGAGAGTTGTAGAAGGGCTGGTAGCCAAAATCATCCAGCAACTCAAGGCCTTGCCTGCAATTCCCTATTACGTTTATGCGACGGAGGTCGACGCGTTTGTGGAAAAGAACTTGAGGGCGATGAAATTGGGGAAGACGGTGCTGAATTGGCTGGGCCTGATGGCCGTGGCGGTTGCCGCCTTGGGGATCTTCGCCCAAAAGGCCTTCTGGGTGCAGTCCCGCAAGCGCGAATTGGGTGTGAGGATGACCGTTGGCGCTCGGCGCAGCAGCATACTTAGGAAAGTCTTGTGGCAAGGCGCAAAACCCGTTTTGTTCGGGCTTGCTGTCGGGCTTGGTTTTTCAT
>JANQFM010000369.1 GCA_028277865.1 Acidobacteriota bacterium | reverse complement strand
AGCTGCACCGCCTTCTCTCCACCCCTCACCCGGCCGTCCCCTTCATTGTGGGGATCGATGCCGCCAGCCTGGAACTGACCACCCCTCCCGAAGTGTTTGCACCCGCCTTCCGCTTTTTGCGCGAATATCCCATCAACTTGCGCCACCGCTCGACGGCCTGGGAAATGGGCCGCCGCTATCGCGACATCGCCTCACTGGTCGAAAGCCGCCGACTGGGAATGACCTACCACGTGGGCGAGGACTTCCGGCACCTCCTTTCGGGGCTGCGAGCCATCCACGAAGCGGTCGAATTCCTGCAGCCCCGTCCCGGAGACCGCCTGGGGCATGCCATCGCCCTGGCGCTGGACCCGGAGGTTTGGGCCTCCCAACTGGGCTTCCAGGTCGTCTTGCCCAAACAGGAGTGGCTCGACACGCTGGTTTGGCTGCACCATTTTCTGGGTCCGGCCTTTCGATGGGCGGGCCGGCTTTCTCTCAGCGACGAGATCCAACGGCTGAGCCAGCAGATCTATGGGGCTGAACAAACAGCCTGGCCGCCGCAGGTCCTCTACGAAGCCTGGCTGGCCCGTCAGTTGGATCCCCGGAACTTCAGCCTGGACGTCAAGCAGGGGGACTGCCGGCTGGTTGAAGGTCCCGTCAAAGGACTGCAGCATCGGCGCTGGCGCCAAGTCCAGGCCAAGGTGTTCAAGGAGCTGCACAGCCGTGCGGCTACCCAAAAGGCCTACAAGCTGCTGGCCCAGTACTGGTACGATCCGGACGTTCGGAAAAGAGGGGATGAAATCATTGCCGTCGACATGCTGAGCGCCCGCCAAGCCTGGCTGGAAACCTGCCGTGAGGCGCAGCAGGCGATGCGCCGCCTGATCAGCAGGAAGGAGATCGTCATCGAGGTCAATCCGATGTCCAACCGCGTCATCGGCCCCATGCCCGGCCTGTCCGACCATCACATCTTTCGAATGACCCTGGACCAGAGGCTGCATCCCATCCGCGACTTTCCGGTCACGGTCAACACGGACGATCCGGGAGTTTTCAACACCTCTTTGGCCCACGAGTACTTTCTGATCGGAGAGGCTCTCCTGCACCGGGGCGTTGCCGAGCCCGAGGTGGCCGAATGGCTGGAATGGCTCAGGCGCAACGGCGCCGACTATTCCTTTTTGAACACGCTTCCCCAGGCCGACAACCCGCACCTGAAAGCGGTGGTCGAAAGCCTGCAGAAGGCCAACCCCTCCATCGTCCGCCGACTGGAGGGCCGGGGACGGGTGGCTGGGGTCGTGTATTGAATCTCGATTCCGCCGCCTGTGCTCTGCCTCTTCTCCTCTGCTTTTGCGCTCTTCTTTGCGAACGGGCTTCCCTTCTTCTCCAACCCCCGCATGCGAAATTGTAGGAATCCGCAGGATTTTCCGGTACACTTGCCCGCAGGACTCCAGGGCGACCTCCCCGGCCCCGTTGTCCAGAGGTTCGGCAAAAGAAAGTCATAACAACAGCCTACCGGAGTCAGCCGCCATGAAGTCAGCTCCCCTTTGCCGCATTCTGTTCTGGACCCTGGTTGCCGCCTGCCTTTGGAGCACGGCCGCCATCCAGGCGCAATCAGTCCTCGGGACCATCTCGGGCCAGATCACAGACAGTTCGGGCGCCGTCATACCCGGTGCCGCCGTTACGGCCGAAAACCTGTCCACCGGCTTGTCGCGCAGTGCCGTCGCTTCGGACGAGGGCGAGTACCAAATCGCCCAGCTGCCCGCCGGGGAGTATCGCGTCACAGCCGAGATGACCGGATTCAAGAAGGCCGTCGAACCCGGCCTGTCGATCAATGTCGGCCAGGACGCCCGGCTGGACATTGTCCTCCAAATCGGGGAAATCGCCGAGGAAGTGGTGGTCGAAAGCAGCCTGGCCCAACTCGAGCTGGAGCCCCGCCGCATTCAGCAAAGCTCGGTCATCGACGAGCACCAGATCGACAACCTGCCCGTCAACGGACGCCAGTTCATCGACTTCGCCCTGCTGGCGCCCGGAGTCACCATCGGCGAGACCACCTCGGGCAGCACAGACGTGATCATCGAGCCCGTCACCAAGCTGGCCTTCGCAGGCCAGAACATCCATTTCAACTTCATCGCCGTCGATGGCGCCGACACCATCTCCACCGCCTCGGGCGTGCAGCGCTCCTCGCCCTCCCAGGAGGCCGTCCAGGAGTTCCGGGTCATCAACAGCAACTTCGAACTGCACTTCGGGCGCGCCGTGGGGGGCATCGTCAACATCATCACCAAGAGCGGTACCAACGACTTTCACGGCTCGGTCTACAACTACTTCCGCAACGACGCCCTGGACGCCCGCAGCATCCTCACCTCGCCCAAGCCCGGACGGCCGGGAGAATTCTTGGACGAGCTGCGCCAAAACCAGTTCGGGTTCACGCTGGGCGGGCCGATCGCCCGCGACCGGACCTTCTTTTTCGGCAACTACGAAGGGCAAAGACGCGGCGAGAATCCCTTTTACAACCTGGCCGTGCTGCAAAACATCGACGCCATCAACGACGCCAAGGTCAACCGTTACGGATTGCGGCCCGAAAACCTCAGCGTACTGGCCACCCGCAACACCGACAACTTCCTGGGACGCCTCGATCATCAGGCCGGCGAGCGCAACTTTCTTTCCCTGCGCTATTCCTTCGACGACCAACGGGCCGATAACCTTTCGCCGCTCAACGACGGCTTCGACATGCCATCGGCCTTCAAGAATAATTTTCTGCGCGACCAATCGTTGGCCGGCGGCTTCACTTCCACCATCTCGCCCACCCTGCTCAACGAGTTCCGCGCCCAGTTCGCCCGGCGTTCCTTCGACTTTTCGACCGTCTCCACCGAGCCCGCCTTGGAGGTCATCAACACCTTCAAGAGCGGCGTCAACCGGGGCAACCCCGACTTTTACCGCGAGTCGCGCTTTGAACTGATCGACAACTTTTCAGTGGTGTCGGGCAACCACACCCTGACCTTCGGGGGCAACTACAACTTCGTCCGCACCACCGAGTCGTTTCCCCTCTTCATCCCCTTCGAAGCCCAGTTCGTCAGCCCCCAGGACTACGTCAACGGCAACCCGGTCATCTTCTTCTACCAGCAGTTCGACACCGGTCAAGACTCCTTTGATACCTCCATCTTCCGCGCAACCCGCTTTTCGGATCAGATCCTGGGGGCCACCACGGGAACCCTGGACCACACCTACAGCGGCCTCTTCTTTCAGGACAAATGGCAGGTCGCCTCAAACCTGCACCTGAACTTCGGACTGAGATGGGAATTCGAGACCTGGCCCGACGGGGTGCTGGACAAGGATCTGGACAACTTCGATCCCCGCTTCGGATTCGCCTACAGCTTCAACCAAAAGCGGCGCATGGTGCTGCGGGGAGGCGTGGGGGTTTTTCATGGCATCATCCCTTCGCCCCTTCTCATGTCCCAGCCCTCCATCGGCGGGACCGGCCCCCTGCCCGGCCGGGAGCAGAAGCAAAACGAGCTGAACGGCAGTTCGCCCATCTTCGTCTTCGCCGCCACCCCCGACGTCAATGCAGCCGTCCTTCAAGGACTGCTGGCGGGCCAGTATCCGGGCGGGGGGGAGTTCGCCGTCGTCCGCTTCACCCGCGACCACGAAGCGCCCTACGGGCTGCAGGGCAGCCTGAGCCTGGGAATGGAGCTTTTCCCGGACACCGCTTTGCAGGTCAGCTATTTGGGCGTTCGGGGCGTTCACCTGGGCAGCTTCTTCAACGCAAACCAATTGCTGCAGCCCACCGGGACGCTGGAAAGCGGCAAGGACGACTTTGCCTTCCTGCGCTTTGACCGATTCAACGCCATCCCCTCTTTCCGCGAGCCCGAATTCACCCTTTACTTCGAGGCCGACTCGCGCTGGAACTCCATCTACCACGGCCTGCTGGTCAAC
>JANQFM010000366.1 GCA_028277865.1 Acidobacteriota bacterium | reverse complement strand
CCGCGCCACACCAACCGCCTGATCGATGAGAGCAGCCCTTACCTGCTGCAGCACGCCCACAATCCGGTCGACTGGTATCCCTGGGGTGAAGCGGCCTTTCAGGCAGCCGGCGAGCAGGACAAGCCCGTCTTGCTGAGCATCGGCTATTCGGCCTGTCACTGGTGCCACGTCATGGAGCACGAGTCGTTCGAAGACGAGTCGATCGCCGAGCTGATGAACAGTCACTTCGTCAATATCAAGGTCGATCGCGAAGAGCGCCCCGACGTGGACGCCATCTACATGAATTTCGTACAGATGACCACCGGAAGCGGCGGCTGGCCCCTGACCGTCTTTCTGACACCCGATCAGATCCCTTTTTTCGGTGGCACCTACTTCCCGCCGGACGACCGCTACGGTCGGCCTGGATTCCGTCGCCTGCTGCAGATGCTGGCCGATGTTTACCGAAACCGCCGCGACGAGTTGGAGAAGAACCGCCAAGAGACCGTCGAGCGATTGCAGACGGCCTCCGCTTGGGGCGTTTCGCCGGGAAGGCCTTCTGAAGAGATCTTGCATCGGGCCGCAACCAATGCATTGCGCGGCTATGACCCGTCCCACGGCGGATTCGGAGGAGCCCCCAAGTTTCCTTCCACCATGGTGCTGGGCTTTTTGCTGCGCTACTGGCGCAGGAGCGGCTCCAAAGAGGCACTCGAAGCCGTTCACCTGTCGCTTCAGCAGATGGCGCGGGGCGGCATCTACGATCAGGTCGGCGGGGGATTCCATCGTTATTCGGTGGACGAGCGCTGGCTGGTCCCCCACTTCGAAAAGATGCTCTATGACAACGCTCTCCTGGCCCGTCTTTACCTGGAGGCCTACCAGGCAACAGGTGAAGCCTATTACCGTGAAGTCACGCAGGAAATCCTGGGCTGGGTGCAGCGTGAGATGACCGACCCTTCGGGCGGCTTCTACTCGGCCTTGGATGCCGACAGCGAAGGCGAAGAGGGCAAGTTTTACGTCTGGGATCCCGAGGAGATCGAATCGGTTCTGGGATCGAAGCAAGCTCGTATCTTCAACGATTATTTTGGTGTCTCGGCTTCGGGCAACTTCGAAGGCAAGAACATCCTGCATCACCGATACGAATTGGATGAGGCTTTTGCCAAGAGCGCCGGAATGGAGGCCGAAGAGGCCAGGCAGTTGCTGGACGAATGCCGCCGCAAGCTCTACCGGGTCCGCAGCAGGCGTGTCTGGCCGGGGCTGGACGACAAGGTTTTAGCTGCCTGGAACGGCATGATGCTCAGCGCTTTTGCCGAAGCGGCCTGGGCTCTGGAGCGCAGCGACTTTCTGGAAACCGCCCTGGCCAACGCCCGCTTTCTGGAAACCTCGATGACCGCCGCCGGACGCTTGAAACGTACTTGGAAGAAGGGTCGCGCCAAGCTCAACGCCTACTTGGAGGACTACGCCCTGGTGTCCGAAGGCTGGCTGGCGCTTTACCAGGTCACGGGGGATGTCCACTGGCTGGAGCAGGCCGGTCAATTGACCGAGCAGCAGATCGACCTTTTCTGGGATGAGCAGCAAGGCGACTTCTTTTTCACCTCACGCGATCACGAGGCTCTGCTGGTGCGCCAGAAGGAATACCTGGACAACGCCACCCCCAGCGGCAATTCGGTCAGCTGCCTGAACCTGCTCAAGCTGGCCATCCTGCAGGGCAAGCCCGAGCATGCCCGCCGCGCCGAGCGGCTCATCGAAAACGTCTGCCAGGCCGCGGCAGATCATTCGCTGGCCTTTGGCAATTGGCTGCAGGCGCTCGACTTTCAGCTGGGGCCGGTGCTGGAGTTCGCGCTGGTCGGCAAGCCCCATCAACGACGTCCTCTGGAGGCGGTTTTGCGCCGCGAATTCCTGCCCCGCAAAGTCGTCGCCTTGGCCGATCAAGTGACGGAGGATCCGGCTTCGCGGATCCCTCTCCTTCATGGAAAAGGAGAGAAGGGACGGGCCGTCGCCTACCTCTGCCGCGAATTCACGTGCCGTGAGCCGGCCTATTCGGTCGAAGAGTTGAAACAGCTCCTGACCGACTTGGCCCGATGAGGAAACTGGCAAAATGTTCGGAGATGGAGCGCTAACTTTCCGGGAGTTTGCCATGCACGAGCCTTTGCCGCTGGCCACTATCCAGGATGCAGTGCTTGAGTTCCTTCAGGGGCGCAA
>JANQFM010000365.1 GCA_028277865.1 Acidobacteriota bacterium | reverse complement strand
TCTGCTTGACCCCCGAACACGTGCCGAGCTAAATTGCTCCCATGGCTGAAATCCAAACTCGGCATTGCCAGAATCTTCATCATCTCAAATTGCCGGCAGTTCGCCTTCTTGCTGCCGCCGTCGGGCTGGCCATCTCGATTCCGGCTCTTGGCCTGGCATCAGGCGAAAAAGACGAGCCGGGCGAGGCCAGGCTGCTGCAGAATATCCGCCAGCTCACCTTCCAAGGCAACCGCTCCGGCGAAGGCTACTTCGGTCCCCAAGGCCGCCGCATCGTCTTTCAGAGCGAACGGGAACCGGGCAACCCCTTTTATCAGATCTACTGGATGGACCTGGAAAACGGCGATACGGCACGCGTCTCGCCCGGCCACGGCAAGACGACCTGCGGCTGGATCCATCCTCACCAAGATAAAATCCTGTTTGCATCCACCCACGACGACCCGGACGCCCGCCGCAAGCAAAAAGAGGAACTGGAGTTCCGCGCCTCGGGCCGGCAAAGGCGCTATTCCTGGGATTACGACGAGCACTACGAGCTTTACGAAGCGGGAATGGACGGCGGGCAAATGCGCCGTTTGACCAACGCTCTCGGCTATGATGCCGAAGGGAGCTGGTCGCCGGACGGCCGGACGATCGTCTTCGCCTCCAATCGCCATGCCTACAGCCAGCCCCTTTCCGACCGCGACCGCGAAATCTTCGAAGTCGACAAGTCCCTGATGGTCGACCTGTACCGGATGAAAGCCGACGGAAGCGGGCTGCAGCGCCTGACCGACGTCAAGGGCTACGACGGCGGGCCATTTTTCAGCCCCGACGGAAAACAGATCTGCTGGCGGCGCTTCTCTGAAGACGGCGCCACTGCCGAAATCTACTTGATGAACTCGGACGGCAGCAACCAGCGTCCCATCACCCGCATGGGCGCCATGTCTTGGGCACCCTTCTTCCACCCCTCCGGGCGGTACCTCATCTTCGCCACCAATAGGCACGGCTTCGGCAATTTTGAACTTTACCTGGTGGACGCCCAGGGCGAGCTCGGGCCGGTTCGAGTCACCTACACCGACGGCTTTGACGGACTGGCCTCCTTTTCGCCCGACGGCCGCACCCTCAGCTGGACCAGCAACAGGAGTTCGAACAATCAATCCCAGCTATTCGTGGCCGATTGGAACCACCAAGCCGCCTTGGCCCTGCTCCGGCTAAGCACGCCTGCAACTCCGCTGAAAGTCCTTTCAGAAAGCAAAATCGCCCTTCCCGAGACCTCAGCAGCCATCCGGGCAGAAGACCTGCGTTCGCATGTGGCCTACCTGGCCTCGGAGCCCCTTCAAGGGCGTCTGACGGGGAGTCCGGGAGAACGGCAGGCGACCGCCTACCTGGCCTCTTTTTTCGAGTCCTTGGGCCTGCTCCCTGCAGGCGAAGAGGGCAGCTACTTCCAAGACTTCGAATTCACGGCCGCCGTCCAGATGGGCAGCGGCAACAAGTTGACATTGGCCCAAGGCGATCAGCAGACGGAGTTGGCAGCCGATCAGGACTGGCGGCCGTTGGCCTTTTCCCGCACTGGGAGCATCGAAGCCTCTGAAGTGGCCTTCGCAGGATATGGGATCGTAGCGCCGGAGGCGGAAGATCAGCCGGAGTACGACTCCTATGTCCACCTGGACGTTCAAGGCAAGTGGGTTGTGGTGCTGCGTTTCTTGCCCGACGGCATCACCCCCGAGCGCCGACAGCATTTGGCCCGCTACGCCAGCCTGCGCTACAAGGCCATGGTGGCCCGCGACCGGGGCGCCCGGGGGCTGATCGTGGCCAGCGGACCCCATTCCCAGGTGCGCGAGCAGTTGGTCAAACTGAGTTACGACGCGTCGATGTCGGGCACCAGCGTGGCCATCATCTCGGTGACCGACGCCATCGCCGCGCGGTTGCTGGAGGCAGCCGAGAAGGACCTGGGCCAGGTGCAGAGCGAACTCGACTCGGGCGAAGCGGCGATGGGATTCGCCCTGCCCGATTTGAAGATCTCGGCCATCATCGACCTGACGCCCGAAAAGCGGGTGGGCCGCAATGTATTGGCCCTGTTGCCCGCCTCGGACCAGCCGGGCGCTTCAGCCGTGGCGATCGGCGCCCACCTGGACCATTTGGGCCGCGGCCAGGCCAGCGGCTCGCTGGCCAAAGAGAATGAAAAGGGCCAAATCCATCCCGGCGCTGACGACAATGCTTCGGGAGTGGCCGGGTTGATGGAGATTGCCCAGTATCTGGCAGATCTCAAATCAGGCGGCCAGGACTTCCAGCGCGACCTGCTCTTTGCCGGCTGGTCGGGAGAGGAATTGGGGCTGCTTGGCTCCAATCACTTCGTGCAGGATTTCAGCCTCGAACTTCAGCAGCACGGCAGGCAAGGGCACTCCGGGACGCCCGGCCTGCAGCCGGCCATCGTCGCCTACCTCAATCTGGACATGATCGGTCGGCTGCGCGACAAGCTGGTGGTGCAGGGCGTCGGCTCAAGCTCCATCTGGCCCGGCCTGATCGAACAGCGCAATGCTCCTGTGGGGCTGGCATTGACCATTCAGAACGACAGCTACCTGCCCACCGACGCCACCTCTTTTTACATGATGAAGGTTCCGGTCCTGAGCGCCTTCACCGGATCGCACGAGGATTACCACTCTCCCCGGGACACGGCTGAAAAAATCAACTATGAGGGCGCTCAGAGGATTTCCCGCTTCATGGCCCTGATTGCCCGCGATCTGGCCAAGCGGGATTCCCTGCCCGATTACGTGGCCATGAAGGCGCCCGAGGAAAAAGGCCAACGGGCTGGGCTGAGGGCTTACCTGGGAACCATCCCCGACTATGCCCAGGGCGAGGTCAAAGGACTGAAGATCTCCGGTGTCTCCCAGGGCGGGCCTGCCGATCAAGCCGGACTGAAGGGCGGCGACCTGATCGTAGAAATGGCTGGCAAGAAGATCGAAAACATCTACGACTACACCTACGCCATCGATGCTTTGAAGATCGGGGAGCCGGTTCAAGTCGTGGTGGTGCGCGACGGCAAGCGATTGACCCTTGAGATTACGCCTGCTTCCCGCCAGTGAGAGGCAACTATGAAGAGCAAGCTTTTCCTCTTGACGCTCCAGTGCGGCCTTTTGGCGTTGGTTGCCTCATGCACCCCCACATCCTCCACGCCGGTCGAAAGCCCCAGCGCCGTCCCGGAAGTGGGCCGCGTCCCTCCCAACTTCGTGCTGCCGGCCCTGCAGGGCGATCCGGTCGACCTTCATGAAGTCATCGCAAGCAACCGAATTGTCATCGTCAACTTTTGGGCCACTTGGTGCGGTCCCTGCCGCTTCGAGCTGCCCATGCTGAACAAGCTGCATAAAAAGTACCGCAACGACGGATTCGCCGTACTGGCGGTCAGCGTGGACGAAGATCGGGAATTGGTTGAAGAGTACGTCAAGCGCAACCCCTTTACCTTCCCTGTCCTGCACGACATGACCCACAGCGCCCAGAGACGCTACCGCGTCAACGCCCTTCCCACCAGCATCATTCTGGACAGCGAAGGCAGAATCCTACGCATCATCCCCGGCTACAATCCGATGCTGGAACCGGTGCTGGAGAGGATGATCGTGGCGGAAATCGGGGGGTGAGGGGAGAGCCGCGAAAAGACACGAAAGTTGCGAAGCACGAAGATTTAAGAAGCATCCTTCCTCCTCTGCGAGTCTGTGTGAAATCTCTCCTACCTCTCGAATCTGACCTTTCCGCCCACTACCGTCATCTGCACCCGAGTTTCACGGATCTCCTGGGGAGGAATTGCGATGAGGTCGCGGTCGAGCAGGACGAAGTCGGCCAGCTTGCCGGGCGCCAAGGTTCCTTTGAGATCCTCTTCAAAAGATGCGTAGGCAGCATTGCGGGTGT
>JANQFM010000345.1 GCA_028277865.1 Acidobacteriota bacterium | reverse complement strand
CAGCCAGGCATCCGCCCAACCTCCCGGACCCCTCGAAAGCAATCGCCCAGAGAAATCGGGCCGATCCTCCAGGAACGCTTTTTTCAACAGAAACTAGCTGGAGGACGTAACTTCCCGCCAAGTCGGCCACGAAGGTGGGATTGGCTGTTTGGGCGCCGGAAAGCTCGGCTGCGCTTCCAGGCTGGCTTTCCAAGAGCGTCCACTGGAAAGCCAGCGGATCCCCGTCCGGGTCATTGCTTCCGCTGCCGTCCAACACCACCAATGTTCCCCGCTCGATGCTCAAGTCAGGCCCGGCATCCGCCACTGGTGGCCGATTGGAGGGAGAAGCGGTGACGGTCACGCTGTCGGGCCGACTCTCTGCCGCACCGTCGCTGACCACGAGCTGAATCCGATAGGTTCCATCCTGATCTGCCGTGAAGGAGGACATTACAGCGATTGGATCGGATAGCTGGGCCGCGCTGCCGGGAGGGGTTTCGAGGAAAGACCAGGCAAAGTTCAGGGGAAAGCCCTCTGGATCAGAGCTGCCACTGCCGTCGAGCTTGATTGCTGCGCCGACTTCCAACCCTTGATCGGGGCCGGCGTCGGCGACGGGCAGAAAATTGATGCCGCTTTGGGCAAGGATGGGGACGGCTGGCATGGTGGCCAATTGGCCGGGCCGCGTCTGGAGCACCGTGGCGCTGATGGCACCTTCCGCCCGAACCCTTAACAGGCCCTGAAAGCGGGCCAGGTCCAGGTCGGTGTTCCAGTCCAGTTCGGTGACGAAGAGCGCCCGGTGGCCTTGGGCTGCAAGAGGTTCCCGGGCCGAGCCCAGCGGATTGCCATCTGAGTCCAGCAGTTCGAAATGGAGCTGTGACGACCCCTGGGTGACGTTCATGACCGCAACGCCGGTATTGATTCCGGTAAAGTCGTTTGTTTCTATGGGCGCGGTGAAGCCATCGAAGAGGGCGGGGCTGCTTCCCACGCCTGCAACCCCGGTGTTTCCCCCGAAGATGATGACGCCAGAGAGGGGTCGGTCCGCAAGCACTTCAACGGAACCTGTCTTGACTTCACCCTCTCCGTCAGTTGCGAGGCTGCGCCGCCCCGAGGCGGGAATGACGAGTTGGAAGCCCCCGTTGACCAGATTGCCGTTGAGGTCGACAGACAGCGGCAAACCGTCGTCGCCTCTCATAAAGATCTCGACTTCGCCATCCATCAGGCCATCTCGGTTGAGAAAGATCATCTCGCTCGCCAATCCCGCTCCGTTTGCGAACTGTGCAAAATAAAGCGTTTCTGATGCAGACGGCCCCGCCGCCGTGAGACCAGGCAGCAAGGGCGAAACGGGAAGAGTGACAAACTCTCCCAGTTGGGTCCTGATAACGGTGGTGGCCAGACGGCCCGAAGGAAGGGCCTGAAGACGCCCCTGGAAGTTGGTGAAGTCAACGGCGGGATCCCAGTCGAACTGGTTGACGAAAAGCGCCCGGTGACCGAGGGGAGGAAGCGGCGGGTCCAGGATTGCCGAGGAAACCTGCTCGCCCTCATCATTCAGCAATTGCAGATCGACACCGGTCTGGGAAGATTCGAGGTTCATCAGGGCCAGGCCTGTATTGAGGGCCTGCTGCAGATCGGTTTGCACGGGGGCTGCCATGCCTTGGCTCAACGGAGAGCTGCTGCCCACACCGGCCAGGCCGACGTTGCCTCCGAAGAGCACCAGCCCGGCGATGGGACGGTCGGAATTCACGCGCACCGAACCTGTGGAGAGCGGGCCGAGCCCGTCCGTTTGAAAGGTCCGCAGCCCGCCCGACGGAATGACGGCTTGGCGTTCGCCGTTCTCTGCCGTTCTTCCGTTCAGATCCACGGCCAGGGGATTCCCGTCGTCGTCCCGGATGGTCATCCGGACGGAGGCCTCATTGCGGCCGTCCAGGTTGAAAAGGACGACTTGGCTGAAGAGCTGACCCTCCCCATCCCCGAACTGGGCAAAGAAAAGCTCATTCGGCACTGTGGCAGGGAAGGCTGGAGAAAGAGGGTTGAAACCACTTTGCGCAAAGGCGCCCCAACTGGTGGCGGCCAGTCCGACCCGGGCCGGGATGCATTGGAAAGGGGTGCTCAGGCAGTGTTCGCGGGGCGGCAGCAGGTCGCCGTCTTGCAGGACTGCGGCGACCAGCCCCCGACTGTTGCCGAAGGGGGCGTTGCGCTGGGCGTTGCCGATCTGCTCCAGGAAAAAGTCGATTTCGCTTTTGAAGCGCATCTCCCCGTAGAGCTGATCCACGAAGCGCATGGTGACTACCATCTGGGAAGTGAACTCCCAGGCGATTCCCTGTGGCCCCTCGGTGGGTTCCTGCACAATGTTGAAGCCCTCGAATTCGATCCCGGCGGCCGTGACAGCCAAGCGGAAATTTTCCAGGCTGTACTCGACCGGCCGCCTCCAGTCGATTTGGCCGCGGTAGCGCGGCGAAGCAGCCATCGCCAGGGTCGTAAAGGTGTTCTCATCCAGCAAATCGGCGGTGTTGACAACGTCGTCGCCCATCTGAGGCCCATCCGGCTGAATGCCCGGCCCAACAGGGGTTCCGGCCACAATGGTCCCGACGTAAAAGCGCCCTGCGTGGGGGGCGAACATGCGGTTGACGAAGTCGCCGGCCCAATTGGCCATCTCCGTCCAGTGGTCCGCTTCTTCCTCGTTTCCCAATTCCCGTTCGATGGCTGCCAGTTCGCTCAAGGCGGCGAAAATGTCGGCGTTGTTTTCGGTCGACTTCCCGCGGATGAGCATCTTGGGTGTCGCTCCCATGTCAGGGAAGCCCAAGAAGTACCCTCCAAAGCCGTCCGGGGCTTCGTCGCGGAGCAGCTGAACGATCCAGCGGCTCAAGGTACGGGCGTCTTCCAGGCAGTTTGGGTCTTCGAACTCCCAGTATGCTGCCATCAGGCCCAGGATGGCAAACGAGACGTTGCCGCCCGTGGCGCCGTCCTGCACCAGGCAAAACCCGTTGGGAGGGCAAAGGCCTTGCGCGGTGAATCCGGCCAGGCGAACCTCGCCATTGCGTCCTGCGTTCGGGCCCTGATCGTTGAACAGGGGCAGGTCACCGCCGCTGTAGCCGCTGTGCAGCCCCGTCGAACGGTCTGGGGCCACCGGCAACGGAAGACCGGAATTGTCGTGGCTGACGGCATGGTGGAAGGCCTCGGCCAGGGAGCGTGCCAGTTGTAAATCGGATTGGGTGCCGCGATCCAGCAGGGCGAGCAGCGCCAGGGAGGACTCGAAAATCGTGGACAGGTTGCGGCTGACTTGGTCCGGCGGGATGGGAACGCGCCCTGCAGTGACGTCATCGGCGGGCACAACCCCGAAGGTTTCGGTGCCGAGCGGAAAGGAAGGCATGTCCAGGTGCTGGGAGGGAACTGGCTCGAAGCGGATGTTGTCCAGCAGCACCGTCCCTCCCTCAGGGGCATTCCCAGCGTTGGTGACCACTGTGAAGAGGACGTGGATGTCCTCGAGGCTGAGCAGAGGCGGGTCGAGGCTGCTTAGAGGGATAACGATTTCGGAAAAGGCATCACTGGCGGCGACATCCATAAAGGGCGTAGTGCTCTCGCCCACGCCAAATTGGAGTCGGATGCCTTGCGGCGAACGGGCTTCCAGCACGACACGGTCGGCAGGCCGCAGGTCGTAACCCATGCCCTGCCGAGTGACTCCGAAGTCCTCGGACTCCTCGAAGTTCAGGCCGGCAAATTCTCCCGGCTCAAGAGGGGCAAAAGTCACCCGAAAAACATTGCCCCGCCGCCGGTCGAGTCGCTCGGTGTCATTTGAGCAGCCGTTGGGTGCCTCCGGGTCGTCCAGGCAAGCGGCATCCACTTCGAGCTTTTCGAAGGCGCCAAAGAAACCGGAAGCAAAGCCGTGGTTGAAGCCCGAGTCGGCGTTCTTGTAGACGTAAAATCCTTGCCGGTTGGCCTGGACACGCTCGGCGACCGTCTCCAAAAAGCCGTCCGCGAAGCTCTGGGCTAAAGCTCGCCTGCTATTGGTGGATCGACCTGTTTCGGACTCGCCCATGACCTCGCCCGAAGCCGTTTGGCCAAACGAGGCGCGGGTCTGGCCCGCAAGTGAAGATATCCACAAAAATAAAAACACGCCTGTCGTCAAGTGCACCTGCATGCCTTGTCTCCTCTCGGACCTGCGGACGAAATGGGCAGCCATGCCCGACATTGCGATCATTACTCGAAAGCTTCGGCAAAGCTGCCTTCAAGATCGCATAATGTTCGAGCCAATTTCAAATCTACTTTAAAACTGAATTGCTTTGGGCGATCTGCTACATGATAAGATAAAAATGGAATTCGGTCGGAGGAAGCGCACAAGCCCACAGCAAGGGGGTTCCTCTTGACTCGCAAATGTTCCCGACAAAATCACAGCATGGCAAGTGGGGGATGCTATGCAAGAGGAGGTGTCCTCATGCATGTTCGTCGCAATCTTGTCTTTTTGGCTATTTCCCTCATTTTGGTGCTTGCTTTCGCCAGCCCGATGGCGCAGATGCCAACCTACACCAAGGTCAAGTACCTTCGTCCCATGGGCGACAAGTCCAAGCAGGTTCCAGTTCGTCTGATCTTCGACGATGAGCGCCTGACGATTCAAAATAAGAAAAACGGCCAGGCAATGTTTGAGATGCCCTACAAGCAAATCGATGGATTCACATACTCGAAAAGCAAGCATCCCCGCTGGAAGACGGGCGCGGGCGCTGCCGTGGCAGTGGGGGTCTTCGCCATTCCCATCTTCTTCATGAAGGGCAAGAAGCACTGGTTGACCATCAAGCATGGAGAAGACATGCGGGCATTTCAGCTGCACAAAAGCGCCCACCGCATGATCGTAGCTGAGTTGGAGGCGAAAACCGGCAAGAAAGCGGAACGGATTGTTGATGAATAGACCGCTCTGAAAGCCCAGCGATCTTGGCGCGACATCTTCCTCATCAGCTCAGAAAGATGCCGTACCTCTCCAGCAGCTCGATAAAGTCCCTGTCGCCCCTGAGGATCTGGAAAGCCGCATCCTTGAGAAGCTTCTTCGAATCCTTAAAACCGGCTGACAAGGCACGGTCCAGGTAGTAAAGCGCCTGTTCCTTGTCCCCCAAATTGGCAAAAAGCTTGGAGAACTGGTACTGCACCTGGGGGTTGTTGGAGGTGGGGCTGGGGTATTCCAGGCGAATGGCGGCGCCTTTATCGAATACCCTGGGGGAAAGCCGCTGGGCCATTTGGTAGGCTTGCAAGCCGCGGTTGAATTCGTCGCGCTGGATCAAGGCAAATCCCAGGTTGGCGTAAAAGCCGGCCGCCCACTTTTTTTCCTGGTCGTCCAGGGGCGGCTCGGGGAGCAGCCGGATGGCCTTTTGAAAAGAGCGCACGGCGCCCTTGTTGTCCCACTGGGCCAGCTGGATCATCCCTCGTGTGTTGTAGGCATAGGCATACTTGGGGTTGAGGCTGATGGCATGATGGATAGCCTTGCGGGCTTCCCTGTAGCGCTGCAAACGGGAGTAGGCGATGGCCAGCTTGTTGAAGATCGACTCATGGTAGGGATAAAGGACGGAAGCCTCTGTATACTTGAGCAACGCCAAGTGATCCTTGCCCTGCCTTAAAAGCGAGTCCCCCTCTCCCGCCAACACGAAGGCCTGGACTCGCTGGGCATTCTCAACTTCCTGCCTGGCGATCTTCCGAGGTCCGCACCCGACTGCTAGGGACAGCAGAAAACACGCCAAGAAGATGACGGGTCTTCCCTTCATGGCTGATTGACAGTCTAGCATAGGAGGGGAGTCAGGAGGTCCGAGGTCCAAGGTCCAAGGTCCAAGGTCCAAGGTCCAAGGTCTGCAGAATACACTCTTGCTGTATCGTGACTTCCTTCCCCTCTCTCCTAGTGCCCACCTCTGCACAAATCCGCACCCTGCACCCAGGACTACTGCCTGAAAAGCGTGGAGAACTGCTCACTTATAAAGAAACAGGCGCAGAGAGTATATGGCCACGTGCCGGGCTCGTCCCGGTCGGGCCGTGTTTGGAAACCAGAACCGGGCAAAAGGCCTGATGCGCCACCTCCGAGCTTGCCTCGGTGGGGCGATGTTCCCTGCGCAAAGGGCGAGATGGCCGGATTGCAGCAAATGTCCACAAAAGCTTCCAGTTTCGGGGCCGCGAAGGGCTGCAGGTGCTGGCTGCGCGGGTCTGCCTGGGCCGGGAGGGCTTTCCGGCGATTGGGATCCCAGCCATGAAACATCGCTCCACCGAGTCAAGCTCCGTGGTGGCGATAGCGTTCTTGATCCGGGTCTGGTCACTAAACACAGCCCGACCGGGACAAGCCCGGCACGTGGCCTCCGCTATTCCCCTTGAGTGAGCAGCATTGGCTTTAGCCCAGGCTTAGGCCCGGTTCTTCTGATGGGACAAGGCGCAAGGAGCCAGCGATCAGGAGTCAGGCGCACTTCCTGGCGTCCCGACTCCTGATTCCTGACTCCTTCTTCCTTCCACTTCAATCTTTTTCCACTTCGATCTCCAAGTCGTCGTGCTTGCCGCCCACTTCGATCGGCAAAGCGGCCCGCAACTCGACCTCGTCGTCATC
>JANQFM010000344.1 GCA_028277865.1 Acidobacteriota bacterium | reverse complement strand
GATGACGACGAGGTCGAGTTGCGGGCCGCTTTGCCGATCGAAGTGGGCGGCAAGCACGACGACTTGGAGATCGAAGTGGAAAAAGATTGAAGTGGAAGGCAGAAGGAGTCAGGACATCAGGAGTCGGGAAGCCAGGAAGTGCGCCTGACTCCTGATCCCTGTCTCCTTGCGCCTTGTCTCATCAGAAGAACCGGGCCTAAGCCTGAGCTAAAGCCAATGCTGCTCACTTAAGGGGAATAGCGGAGGCCACGTGCCGGGCTTGTCCCGGTCGGGCTGTGTTTAGTAACCAGACCCGGATCAAGAACGCTATCGCCACCACGGAGCTTGACTCCGTGGAGCGATGTTTCATGGCTGGGATCCCAATCGCCGGAAAATCCTCCCAACCGGGCAAACCCGCACAGCCAGCACCTGCAACCCTTCGCGGCCCTGAAACTGGAAGCTCTTGCGGGCATTTGCTGCAATCCGGCCATCTTGCCCTTTGCGCAGGAAACATCGCCCCACCGAGGCAAGCTCGGGGGTGGCGCATCAGGCCTTTTGCCCGGTTCTGGTTTCCAAACACGGCCCGACCGGGACGAGCCCGGCACGTGACCACATACTCTCCTCGCCTGTTTCTTCTTAAGTGAGCAGCATTGGGGCTTGCCCGGCCTAGCCCTGTGCGCCCATCATGATGGCCTTAAGGATGGCGAAACCTGCCATGAAGACACCCACTGCGGTGGGAAGGGCCAGCCACAGGAAAATGAACCCGAAAGTCCTCAAGGTGGAGATGGGGCGGTGCATGACCTGGAATCCGCCTCGTTCGTCCCAGCCGGTCGTCCCTTCCTCCTTGAGGCGCGAGTAAGCTCTCAAGTGGCCGATGAAAGTGAAGAGGGGGATGCCCAGGCCGAATCCCAGCAGCCAGACCCATAAGCCTCTTCCGAATGCGTCCATGAATGTCAACTTGGTACCCACCGAAGTCCGCACACGGACGTTGAGCAGCCATTTGCCGGGTGTGGTGCCGAAGATGGAGAGGAACATGGCTTCAAACACGATAAAAGGGAAAAACCCGGCCAGGGCAGCCCACAGGTAATCCATCAGGCTGACGGTGGTCTGCTCCGGAGCGAAAAATGTCAGAAAGGCCAGCCAGACCACCTGGAAGTAATTCATGTCGAACATCTTGGCGCCGTAGCGGACCCAAGGTCGGTTCTGCTCCCCCGCAGCCCACAGGTCAACCGTCGCCGGAGGCGCCGGGTAGGGCTGGAAGACCGATCCATCGCCGATCGCCTGAGCGGGAGACAACTGTCGCCCTTCCGGAATGTCGAAGACGCCGTAGCTGTATGCCGGATTCCACTCTGCCCGTTCCTCGTCCTGCCGGATCATGGCGTCAGGAGGCAGATCGCCTGAGGTCAGCAGTTCCTGGACATCTTGAGGGGAAACCGGCCCTACCCTCTGCCTGCCTTGAAAGTAGTACCACTGCGCAACGTTCTCCATTACTTCATCTATCGGCAAGAAAATGCAGCTCTGTAGGGGGCGAAAGGGGAAGGAGTCAGCAAGAATGGGGTTGGGAAGGTCCAAGGTCCAAGGTCAAGCAGGAGGAGGCAGGAGTCAGGGATCAGGAGTCAGGAAGAAAGGAGGAAGGGATCCAGAAGTCCAATAGGTTCGCTTCTCTTCCCCTCTCGCGTCTCTGCGCCTCTGCGTGACCAAGGTCCAAGGTCCAAGGTCCAAGGTCCAAGGTCCAAGGTCCAAGGTCTGCAGAATGTACTATCTTCTTGCTGCCAACTGCCAACTGCCAACTGATCAATCCAGCCGTCCCCGGTCGCTGTAGACGTTGAACGAATCGCCGCGTACGAATCCGATCAGGGTCATTCCGAATTCCCGGGCCAGGTCGACTGCCAGGCTGGAAGGGGCGCTGACGGCGGCGACCACTGGGATCCCGGCCGCCCAGGCTTTCTGCAGGATTTCGAAGCTGGTGCGACCGCTCACCATCAGGATCGAAACTTCCAAAGGCAGCTTGCCGTCCAGCAGCTGTCGGCCCACCACCTTGTCGACCGCGTTATGCCGCCCCACATCCTCCCGAATGCAGACCAGGTTGCCCTGCCTGTCGAAGATGCCGGCTGCGTGCAGCCCGCCGGTGTGCTGGAAGACCGACTGGGCTTGGCCGAGGCGTTCGGGCAGGCGGGGGATGATTTGGCGGGAGATGCGGGGACGACCGGAAGCCATTTCGGGCCCCTGCATGGTCTGCAATGCTTCCAGCGAAGCCTTGCCGCACACACCGCAGCTGGATGTAGTGTAAAAATGCCTCTCCAGGCTGGAGGGATCGAAAGCCGTTCCCTTGGCCAGTGGGATACGGACGACGTTGCAGCCGGGGCGCTCTGGCAGAATCGGCTTCACCGACTGCAGGGAATGGTGCCCATCGAGGATGCCTTCGCCGCGCAAGAAGCCGACCGCCAACTCGTAGTCGTGGCCGGGAGTGCGCATGGTGATGGAGAGGCTTTTTTCGGTCAGATGGCCATCTTGGCGGTAGACCAGGCGAATCTCCAGAGGCTCTTCGACAGCCAGGCAATCTTCTTGCTCGCCTCCGTTCTTGCTGACCTGAAACTTGCGGATCCTCGGATCTTCCATGGCTGATGACAGGCAGGCAATATGCCATTTCCGTCGGCCATTCCGCAAATCTCCACCTCAGTCCGGGGAAAGGCTGGAGGCTCCGGAATCCGGATTGACCTGGGCTTCTCCTTTTTCAGGGACTGGAGGGGACACTCGCTTCTTCAGGATGCCTGCGGTCCGGCCTGAATGATTTCAGGGCTGCAGCCTTCACAGTATTTCTCAAAGTTCTTGTTGAACATCCCGGCCAGTTTTCGGGCTGCTTGGTCGTACTGCTGAGGGTCTTCCCAGGTATGGCGCGGGTTCATCATTTCGTCGGGCACTCCGGGGCACTTGGAGGGCACCGAAAAGCCGAAAAGGGGATCCTGTGTGCTGGCCACGCCCTGGAATGCTCCGTCATGGATGGCGTCGATGATGGCTCGCGTGTAGGGGAGCTTGAAGCGGGATCCGATTCCGTAGGGGCCGCCTGTCCAGCCCGTGTTGACCAGCCAGGCGCCGCTTCCGTGGCGGCGCATCCTCTCGGCCAGCAGCTCGGCGTACTTGCTGGGGTGCCAGACCAAAAAAGCCGCCCCGAAGCAGGCTGAAAAGGTCGCCTTGGGCTCGGTGACGCCCTGCTCGGTTCCGGCCACTTTGGCCGTGTAGCCGCTGATGAAGTGGTACATGGCTTGCTCCGGGGTCAGACGGGCCACGGGAGGCAGCACTCCGAAGGCGTCGCAGGTGAGCAGGATGATGTTGGAGGGGTGGTCGGCCCGGCAGGGGATCAGGGCGTTGGAGATGAACTCGATGGGATAGGAGGCGCGGGTGTTTTCGGTGACGCTGTCGTTGTCGTAGTCCACCTGGCGCGTCCGGGGGTCGTAGGCCACGTTTTCCAGCAAGGCGCCAAAGCGGATGGCCGAGTAGATTTCCGGCTCCGTCTTGGGCGACAGGTGGATGCACTTGGCGTAGCATCCGCCCTCAATGTTGAAAATCCCATCATCGGTCCAACAGTGTTCGTCATCGCCGATCAGCCTGCGGCGGGGGTCGGCCGAAAGGGTGGTCTTGCCGGTGCCCGACAAGCCGAAGAACAGGCTCACGTCGCCCCCTTCTCCACGGTTGGCCGAACAATGCATGGAGAGGACGCCCGCCTTGGGCATGGCGTAGTGCATGACCGTAAAGATGCCCTTTTTCATTTCGCCTGCGTACTCGGTCCCCAGGATCACGAACTCGCGGCGCTTGAAGCTCAGGTCGACGCTGGTCTTGGAGGTCATGTGCGAGGTGTATCGGTTGGCCGGGAAACACCCGGCGTTGTAGATCACATAGTCGGGCTTGCCGAAGCCGGCCAATTCCTCGGCTGTGGGACGGATGAGCATGTTGTGCATGAACAAAGCGTGGTATGGGCGTGTACAGATGACCCGCACCTTGATCCGGTGGGCGGGGTCCCAGCCGGCAAAACCATCTAGAATGTAAAGTTTTTCGCAGCTGTTCAGGTAGTCGATGGCGCGTTCGCGATTGACTGAGAAGGTGCGCTCGTCCACAGGGATGTTGATGTCCCCCCACCAAATGTCGTCACGGCTGTCGGCTTCTTCAACGATGCGCTTGTCTTTGGGGCTGCGCCCAGTCTTTTCGCCCGAGCTGACCATCAGGGCGCCCTGGTCCGAGACAGCCGAC
>JANQFM010000554.1 GCA_028277865.1 Acidobacteriota bacterium | reverse complement strand
ATGATTCGACATTCTGCTCATTATAGTGCAGAAAAATAAATTTCCAAATATTTTTGTTTTAAGTTGTTTTAGCAGAGCTGCCAGGTTCTTCACATTTGGAGTCAAGTTCCAGCCTGGGCGATGGAAGCTCCAAAGGAGGCTGTAGGCTGTAGTCGGAGACAGACTCCGGAGTCCGCATTCCCGATCTGGAATCTGCAGCCTGCGGCCTTCCGGTCTGAGGCGATCAGCCGGACAACTTTTCCGATCTGTCGCTGGTCTAACATTCCGGACATAAATAGCAATCAATCCCTATCGAGGAGGAAAACGGGATGCTCAGGAAAATTTGGATTATCGGTTTCATTTCAGTCTTTGCACTTTGTACGGCAGCCCTGGCACAGCGCGACCGCTTGCTGGACACTCAGGAAGGCACCATTCCAGCAGAGGGAGTCAGCCAACTGCGCATGGACGTAGCTGCCGGATCTTTGGAAGTCATCGGAGACCCCGAGGCCACTCAGGTCCGCTACAGGGCCGAATTCCGGGGAGAGGACGAAGCCTTGCTGAACCGGATGCAGTTTGACCACCAAGTCCGGGGAGGCACCCTGGACGTCCGCACACGCACCGATGGCCGAGGCTGGGGCCGGGGAAACAACGGCCGCATCGACCTGACCCTGTGGGTTCCCTCATCCTTTGCGGTGGACATCGAAGACAGCTCGGGATCGATCAAGGTGCGCAATATCGATCGTGACGTCCTGATCAAGGACGGCTCCGGCTCTATCGACATCAAGAACATCGGCGGCAACCTGGAAATCGAGGACGGTTCGGGCGGAATCGAAGTCAGCGGCTTGGGCGGCTCGGCCCGCATCCGGGATGGCTCGGGCGGCGTCGACCTGCGGGACGTGGGCGGCAGCGTGATCGTCCGCGACGGGTCGGGCGGAATCTCGGTGCGCGACGTTGAAGGCGATTTCGAAGTGGAAAGCGACGGCAGCGGCGGCATCGACTACGCCCGCATCGCCGGCCGGGTCAGCGTCCCTGAAAAGAAGCGCCGCAAATGGTGAGGATCTCACGCAGAGGCGCACAGTCGCAGTGGAGAGCAGAAGAGAAGAATGATCCAAATTCCTTTCCTCTTCCTCATCTCCCTCTCTCTGCGTCTCTGCGCCTCTGCGTGAACCCCCCTATCGATACCCTGCCCGGCTCACTTCCTCCACACTGCTGAAGGGCTTGGAGGGGTTGAGCCGACCGGCCAGGAACTGGTAAATGCGCAAGCGGGCTTGGCGGGCGGCCTTGGTGTCGATGCGATCAAAGGCATGCCCGCCCGGCTGGTCCTCGAAGATCTCGTACTCGAAATCCTTGTCCGCCGCCTTGAGCGACTTGATGAGGTGCTCCACCTCCAGCACGTTGACGTCCTCGTCGTTGGTGTTGGTGTAGATCAGCAGGGGCGTCTGCAGCTTGTCGGCGTTCCAGGCCGGCGACCGCTTCTTGTACTCCTCGACATTCTCGTAGGCGCTTTTCCCGATGTGATAGTCGACTGAATAAAGCTCGCGGTAGCGCTGCGTCTTATAGCCCATGCGGGCGATCAGGTCGCTGACCGGCACCCCTGAAAAGGCCGCCTGGTAGGCTTCGGGATGATTGAAGATGTTCATCAGGGTGATAAGCCCGCCGTGGCTCCATCCCAGGATGCCCACCCTGCCGGGATCCAGGTAGTCGTAGTTGTCGAGCATGAAGTTGCGGGCCGCAAAGACGTCCTCCACTTCCAGCCCCCCGTAGTCAATCAGCCGATAGAACCTGCCTCCGTAGCCGGTGCTGCCCCGGTACTCGGGCGCCACCACCACGTAGCCCTGGGCGATCAGCTCGCGGATGATGTGAGTGTAGAAGGTGTTGAAGTTGCTGTGCACCCCTCCGTGAGGCAGCACCAACAGCGGGTGCTTGCCGCTGCGGTCCAGGTCGCGGGGGATGAAGACGTAGGAATTGAACCGAACCGGATTCCCTGCGCCCTGAGCGGTGGAATTGGGCTGCTGCTGCTTGCTGGGCGGCGGTCCGGTGAGCTGCACCTTGTCGATGTGAGCCACATCGCCCACGCGCTGAAACCAGAGCACGTCATCGACCGCCTTGTCGAGCCGGTCCATGCGGTGGCGCAGATTCTCGAATTGGCGCTGCAGCTCTTGAACGGCGTCCCGATCCTCTTCGCCGCTTTGAGCCAGGGTGTCAGGGGCGGCCAGTACGGCCAGCAGAGTCCAGAAACAGAGAGTCCTCAAAAGCAGGGCAGACGATTTCATCACGGCGGGCCTCCACAGGTTTTGGCCACAGAGACACTGAGCGCACAGAGCCTCGGGCAAGGTCGCAAGAGAGTTTATGAAGGGGCGAGAGAAGGGTCAAGCGTGCATGGATGTTCGCCCTCGCAAACCACGGACTAAATGTATACTCCCCAACGTGAAGCAGAATGCCCCAGCACTGGTCCGACGCCCCGAAGAACTCGTCTACCAGACCTGCTATGCGCCGGTGGACGTGGGGCGCATGCTGGAATCGGCTGAGACGCGTTCGCGCATCCGCCGCTTGCCCGCCCCCCAGCTCTATTTCGGGATTCAGGAACTCGAGGACGAGCAGATCGTCCGCATGCTGCCCCATCTCACTGAAGAGCAGTGGCAGGGCATCCTCGACTTGGACCTGTGGGAAAAGGACCGCCTCCAGGCCGGGCGTTTCATCTACTGGCAGCGGCATATGGTTCAAGCCGAGCCGGCGGTGGCACGCAAACTGATCCGGGCAGTGGAAAACGAAGTCTGGGAGCTGGTTTTTCGGCGACTGCTGAAAGTGCATCCCCAAGAGGATGAGGACTTCTCTTTGCGGGCCCCTCGGAATCGGGAGTTCATGCAGACGCCGGACGGGCACTACCTGCTGGTGCTTCCCAAGCAGTCCGAAGGTGCCCGGCTGGTTCGGCAACTGGTGGAACGCCTTTATGAGCTGGACGGGGAGCGGGCTTCCATCATGCTTGCCTCAGCCTGCAAACGCACCCCCACCGAACTGGAGGACGAAGCCTACCAAAAACGCCGGCGGCGCCTGGAAGAAAGCGGATTCCAGGACTATTACGACGCCATTGAGATCTACACGCCGCTGTCCTTACGGGAACAGCTCCCTGAAAAGCATTGGGTGCCTGTGCCCGATTTGAGCCTGCTGCCGACCAGGCTTTCCAAGGAAGAGGCCGCACAGGAATTGCTTTTTGAGGCCATCTCGCGGCTGGGCGGCCCTGATCAGACTCTACCTGTGCTGGAGGAGCTTTTTTTCGTCTGCAACAAGATCCTGTCGGCCGACCGAGTCTCCGCCGCCCGCCCGCATCGCGTCAAGCGGGGCATCCGCAAGGCGGTCACAGGCATCAACCTGGGGCTGGATTGCTGGGCAAAGGGCAACCTTGAAAAGGCGTTGCTGGGAATTCGAAAATACTACCTTCAGTCATTCTTCCGATTGGGCGTCGCACGCTTGCTCAACCTTCAGTCCGCTGCTCGCATCCTGCTGGCCGAAGGTTTCGAGCCCGAGCCGGGATCCGTGCACGAGGCGCTTATCGAAGGATTGCTGAGGCGCTATCCACTGCGGACAGTGCTGGTCAAGGGCAAGATTCGCCGAAGGTTCTTCCGGAGCAGGCGCGATCTGGAGGCAGTCGGAAGCATCCTCGAGCGCCTCAACGGAATTCGCGCAAAGTCGCCAAGGCGCGAAGAAGAAAAAGAAGGAGTCAGGAAGAAATCCGAAGGCCAGGCAGGGAACTGATTTATCTCATAGTGTTCATCTTGTCAATTCCCACTTTTTTCTTGCGTCTTGGCGACTTGGCGCGAAACTTGCTCCTTGGAGGCGGCTGGGGCATGATGCCTGCTCATGAGCCGGGAAGCCGCAGTACTGATCACCCTCATCCTCTACAAGATCGTCTTGGTCGTGATCGGGCTGCTTTCCCAGCGCCGCACCAAAGACGGGCTGGACTTCTTCCTGGCAGGTCGCAAGCTGGGGCCGATGGTGGCCGCAGTCAGCGCCTCGGCCAGCTCTTCCTCGGGCTGGACGCTGCTGGGCGTCAGCGGCGCTGCCTATGCCTGGGGCCTTTCCGCCCTGTGGCTTTTCGCAGCCTGCGTAGGCGGATTTGCCCTCAACTGGTACGTGGTGGCGCCGGCCCTGCAAAGGCACAGCCGACAGGTCAGCGCCCTGACTGTCACCGAGGTGCTGGCCGGGCCCCGCCAGCGTCCGATGCACGGCGCCATCAGCACCGTGGCTTCCCTGATCGTACTGATTTCGATGGGCGCCTACGTGGCCTCTCAGTTCCTCAGCGCGGGCAAGACCTTCAACGAGACCTTCGGAATCTCGCTGACCAGCAGCATCCTGATCGGTGGCGGTGTGGTGGCCTTTTACACCCTTTTGGGAGGCTTTTGGGCCGTCAGCCTGACCGATACCCTGCAGGGGATCCTGATGGCGGTTACTGCCGTCTTACTGCCCTTGGCTGCCTTGCTGCAGGTGGGAGGGCCGTCCGGCTTGATGGAAGGGCTGGCCGGAATGGATGCGGGCTATCTCAGCCTGACCAACAACCTTCCAGCCATCGCTGGGCTGATGCTGGTATTGGGCTATTTGGGAATCAGCCTGGGCTATCCCGGACAGCCGCACGTGGTCAACCGTTTCATGGCCCTGCGCGAGGGCAAGGACTCAGTCAAGCAAGCCCGCCGAATTGCCATGGTGTGGGCCGTGGTGGTCTACGCCGGAATGCTTTTGCTGGGGCTGTGCGGCCGGGTTCTCTTTACAGGCATGGCCGATCAGGAAGTGATTTTCATACGCGCTACCGCCGAGCTGTTTCCGCCCGTGGTGGCGGGAGTGATACTGGCGGCGGTCCTGTCGGCTGTCATGTCCACAGCCGACAGCCAGTTGCTGGTGGCCGCCTCGTCGGTGACCCACGACCTCAAGCTGGGCGGCAGCACGGCCCAAAACCTTCTTTCCCGCTCCCGCCTGGTCGTGCTGCTGCTCAGCCTGGGCGCCCTTGGCGGGGCGCTTTTCGGCAGCCAGGAAATCTTTTCCAGCGTCCTCTTCGCCTGGACCGCCATGGGTGCTGCCTTTGGCCCCGCCTTGGTGGTGACAGCCCTGCACAAGCCTGTTGCGCCCGGTCGGACGCTGCTGGCCATGATCTTGGGGTTTTCGATCGCTGTAGCCGCCTACTCTTTCCCTCAAACGCAAGGCGGCGT
>JANQFM010000203.1 GCA_028277865.1 Acidobacteriota bacterium | reverse complement strand
AGGCTGCGGGCACGGCGTTCGAGTGTATTGTTGGCGGCATCCGCTTGGTCTTCTTTGCAATAGGCCCAGCAGAGCGCTGCCATGGCACGGGGCAGGGGTGCGAAGCGCAGCAGTCCTGCTGAATTGTAAAGTTCCAGCACCCGTCCCAGGATGCGGGCGGCATCGGCATCGTGAATGCCTCGTTCATAACCTTCCTCGTAGCGCTCCGAAGCCTGCCTTCGCACCAGTTCCGGCAGGGCCTTCTCCTGCAGGGCCGCTTCACGCAGCTTTTCCAGCGACAGCCCGCCCTTTTCCTCTTCGGCCTCGGCCAGCAGGCAGGCGGCCAGGTACTCGCCTCGGTAAACTTGGGGGCTTTCCGAGATGAGGTGCTGATCCCAAAAGGGACGGGTCTGCTGAAATTCGGGATCGGCGACCAACTCGAAGAATCCGCTGCCGGTAAGGTGAAAGTACATTTGGCCGTCGCGCGGCACCATGGTCAGGTCGAGTGGCTGGGTGTTGACGCTGAAGCGGTGCTTGCCCAGCTTGATGACGTCTTCGCCTTCCTCGTAGATCTCCAGGCGGTCGCGCAAAGCCCGTCCGGCGTCCTGTCGGGCGGTTTTCAGGCGGGCATCGACTTCGTCGGCGCGGACGCTGTCCTGTAGCTGGCGCAGCTTGGAGGAAAGCTGGCGGAGTTTGGCCACCATGGGGTCGGTGGCGAAAAAGGCGTTCAGTTCGTCCTCGCTGTCCAGCTCGCGGACACGCCTCAAGATGCCTTTCAGGATGCGCTCGCAGGCCTGCATGACGTGCTCAGCGCGCCTCTGGCGCTCGTCGAGCAGGCGCTGTTTCTTGCTGGTGAAGGCCTCATAGACCTCTTCGCGCTTTTCGGTCAGTTGCTCCAAAAACTGCTCGAACTCGCTGAAGCGGCTCTCCAGCTCCTCCAGCTGAAGGGTCAGGCGGGAGAGCTGCTCCTCGCACTTCTCGGGTGTTTCGGCCAGGGCCAGGGCACCGGTGACGTTCTGTCCGAAGACCTTGAACTGGGCCGCGAACTCGGCCACCCCTTCGCTGGAGAGCAGCTCCTTGCGTCGGTTTTGCAGCAATGCCCGAGCCCGGTTGAGGGCGCCCAGCAATTCGGAGATCTTCTCCAGAATCTGGGTCCGCACAGTGGCGTCCTCGATCTCCAGCGTGCCCACCACTTCGGTGAGCAGGTCCAACCCGTCGCCGATAGCCTGCAGCGATTGGCCCAGTTTCGTTGCTTCCGTGACCTTTTCGATCTGCTCGCATCGGCCGGCCAGTTCCTCGATCTGTTGCCGATAGGGCTCGAATGCCTTTTCATCTTGCAGGAACTGAATGGCGTGAACGGAGACCTGGTCGAACTGCTCCACTACCTGGGCTTCCATCTGGTCGAGGCGTTCCAGGTCGACGTAGCGCATTTCGCGCAGGGTGATCAGATGGCCGCGCTGGCGCCGCAGCGAAGTGAGGGCTTGCACGTACTCGTCGATGGCCGTCCAGGACTCGGGGCGCAGGCTGCGAACCAGTTCGGTGAGCTGCCCTTCGGAATCCGCCACCGCTTCGGCTGCCTGCCGGCGCACCGTTTCCACCTTCTCGAACTCATCGATGATCAGTTCGGAGGTGGAGCGGATTTCGGTCAAGCTGGAGTGCAGGTCGCCCGCCTCCTCCTGGTCCAGCCAGTGGTAGGAGTCCAGCGTGCGGGTGGCGGCGGAGATGAGGTCTTCGTAGATCTGTCGGCTGGGCGCCTGATCCAGGATGGCCCGGCGCAAGCTCAGGCAGTCGGAGATGCCCCTCACCAAATCGGCATTGCCCACTTTTTCCAGGTAGGAACCGGTTGTGGGTGCCTTGGCCTGGTGCTCGTCGCTGCAAAAGGGCGTCTTCCAGATCTGCATGGGATGCACCCGGGTGGGCTCTTCGGATGCGGCCCTGAAAATGACCATCGTGCCGTCCGGAAAGCGCCCGTAGCCGTGGCAGTAAATGGGGTTGTCGACCTCTTTGCGGATCAGGTTGTAGTTGAGCAGGATGCTCAGCCCCTCGTCGCGGCGATGAAAGACGTAAAGCACGTCCTCGCCGTTGGGCGAACGGATGGAGCGCTGGAACTCCATGCCCTCGATGTGGCGGTCGAAGACCTTGATTTCGCCGTCCTGCAGGTAGTAGCCGCCGGGGAAGATGACGCCGTGGTCCTCGGGAAGCTGCACGCAGGCTTGCCCGATGGCGTCGATGCGGTCCACTTTTTGGGTGCGGGTGTTGTAGACCAGATGGCGCCACTGCTCTTCGCGGAAAGGAAGCACCTTGAGCAGGATGAGGACTCCGACTTTGGCGAAGTGAACTTGGGCATCGTCCAGCGACTGGTCGGCGTCCTCGACCGGCTCGCGGTAGATGCCCCGCCCGTCCTCGGTATTGTCCTCCACCTTGATGGTCAGGTCGCCGCCCACCGTCTCGACGAAGACCTCGTCCAGGATGTTGACGTGGGGATGGCG
>JANQFM010000185.1 GCA_028277865.1 Acidobacteriota bacterium | reverse complement strand
CTGCGCCAGTTGGGCTGCCGAATTGAAGCCCATCCCCTGCACTTCGAGGTGAGCCGGGGCGTCGATCCCAGGGCGGGGCCGGTGCAGTTCGAGGTCCCCGCCGACTACATCGACGCCGGCACCCTGGCCATTGCTGCCGCTGTCACTCAGGGCGAGGTCGTCCTGCAGGGAGTCACCTCCCGCGAATTGACCGGGATCCGCCCCTTCCTGGAAGGCTTCGGAGTCGTTTTCGAAAGCGCAGGCCAACGGGCTTACCGGGTCCATCGAGTTGGGCGGCACAGCCCGGAGCAGCTGACGGCTGGCTTGTGGCCCCTTTTCCCGACCGACTTGATCAGCCTGGCCATCGTCATGGCGGTCCAAAGCGAGGGGCTGTGCCTGGTCCACGACTGGATGTACGAAGCCCGCATGTTCTTCGTCGACAAGCTGGTCCGAATGGGCGCCCGCATCACCCTGTGCGACCCTCACCGGGTCATGGTGGAGGGTACGGGGCACCTGAAGGGAATCGCCCTCGAGTCGCCCGACATCCGAGCGGGAATGGCCTTGATCGTGGCAGGCTTGTGCGCAGAAGGCACCACCACACTCGAGCACGGAGAGGTGATCCTGCGCGGCTACGAATCAGTGTCCGAGAGGCTGCGGGCGGTGGGTGCACAGATCACAGCTTCCCAGGCAGCCGATCCGGGTTAGCCCAATGGGCCGACATGGGCCGACTGTTCCGCTACACGTACCTTCTGGGCAGCAGGGGGCTCATTCCGATCAAGAGGCTGTAGACCGACTTTCCCGTTTCCTTGGCGACTCGGTGGGGAGAGATTTGGCGATTTCCGGCTATGCCGATCAAGACCGCCGTATCCCCTGCCCGGACCTTGGTCTTCGGACCCAGCTCAACCAAGGTATGGTTGGAGGTGACCGAGGCAACGACTGGATATTCCCGGCCTCGGATGAGGACCTTGCAGGCGTTGGCCGAACTGGAAGGCCAGCCATCGCTGTATCCGACCGGTAAAGTGGCGATCCAGACCGGCTGTTCGGTTCGGTAGGCGCGGTGGTACTGAAGGCTGTCCCCGGCACGCAGGCGCTTGACCTGGACGACCTTGGCCTTGAGGCTGAGAGCGGGTTTGAGGTTCAGCTCCTTGCCCTTCAGCGAGGCATCATCCGGATAGCATCCGTAGATGGCGATGCCCGGCCGCACCATTTCCAGGTAGCCTTGCGGGCAATGGAAGACCCCTGAACTGGAGGCGGCGTGGCGGCGGCCCAAGTCGATTCCGCGCCGGGCAGCCCGATCATGAAGTTCCTGCAGGCGGCGCACCTGCTCCAAGTCAAACTCAGTGTCTTCGGTGAGGGCTGTCAGCACTCCATCGAAACGGATCGCCTTGGATTCGGCCAGCTTCTCTGCCAAAGGGAGGGCGCGATGATATGGGACTCCCTGACGCCCCAGCCCCGTATCCACGTAAAGGTGAACGGGGACAGGGCGGCCCAGTTTTTCGGCCAGCCTTCTCAGGACAGCCGACTGGTCGCTGAAGATGGAGGGCGTGATTTCCCGCACGACCAGTTCTTCCAACTGCCTGTCGTTGACGGCCGAGAAAATCAGGACCGGCTTGCGGATTCCGGCATCCCGCAATTCCAGGGCTTCGGAGGGCTTGAAGACTGCGAACCCCCAAATGGCCTTCAGCGATTCCAGATGACCAGCCGTCCCTACCGCCCCGTGCCCGTAGGCGTTGTTTTTCACCACGGCCAGAATGGGACGCCCCTGGATGCGACTGGATACCTGATCGATGTTCCAACTCAGCCGCCGCCGGTCGATCTCCAGCCAGGGGCCGAAGCCGGAGGCGCCTGCAGTCGGTACAGAGCCTCCTGAGGCAGTGCTCTGGGAAGAGAAGGCGGCTGCGGCCAAGGGTACGGCTCCAGCTGCTGCAACGAATCCGCGTCGATGCATGTCGGGTTCCTCGATTGTTCGTTTTAGGCGTCAGAAGGCTGTAGGCGAGGTCCGGGGTTCCGGGTTCCAGGCCCCAGGTTCCAGATCAGAGCCCGGATCCCAAAACCCGGAACCCGGAACCCGGAACCTGGAACCTGGAACCTTCTTGCGATCGGTCTGAGGCACCGCCTCACTTACCTTCATCGCACATACCACCACCTTCCCAAGCCTACAGCCTCCAGCCTACAGCCTCAAGCCTTTCCCCCACGACAGCCAATCAGAATCCGGTCTAGAATCTTCGGGCCATGGCCGAATGGGCTCCGAGAAAGAATTCGCTCGTTGCTTTGACTCCAGTTCGAGAGGCAAGGATCGAACTTGAAGAAGATTCGCGATTGCATCGCCTGGCCGAGTCATTCTTATTGAAGGTCGAAGGGCTGGAAGAGGACAGAATACGATTTGGCGGGCATCTTCCGCAGACCTTGCCCGCCCGGCCAAGACGCACTCTGCACGCCGACGACTTTTCGGTCATCTCCCACCTGCAGAACATCCTGGGCATGGAATACTATTCCAGCCGAGCCATTTTGCGCGCCCGCCAAGGGGATTTGGTGGCTGCGGCCTTTGAGGAGATCCCAGGATATCTGAACTACTTTTCCGGGATGCTGGGACTGGGGCGATACGATTACTGCCAAGTGCAGACCCCGCCCGGAGTGCCGGGACGGGCTGTTTTCACGGCACTGCTCTCCGATCGGGCCGCCCTGAAGAAGATCCAGGCACTGGCTGAACAAGAGGGCGAATTCTGGATCCATCCCTACATGGGTCACCAGCATCCCTGGCAACTGGCCAAAACGGTGGCGGAACGAAGCAAACAGGCTGTCCGGGTACTGGCGCCCTTGCCCGCCGTAACACGCTGGGCCAACGACAAGGTTCGCTTTGCCGAAGCCGTTGAAGCGGTGCTGGGCTCCCAGGCCGTTTTGGAGGGCAGGCACGGCCGCTCAGCTCAGGAGATCGCCCGCCACCTCGTCCAATTGGCGCGGCTCTCCAACCTTCTCTCCCTGAAGCTGGCCGACAGCGCTTCAGGAATGGGAACCGGAATCTTCAGCAGCCGGGAGATCTTGGAGAAAGCGCCTCAAGAGTTGGAAGCCACGGTCGAAAACTGGATGAAGGCGATGGAGTGGGACGAAAGCCAACCCTCCATCTCGGTGGAGCGCTGGGAGTCCGAGACGGTCGGATCCCCCAGCATCCAGCTCTGGATCCCCCCTCCCGGCGATGGCTTGCCGCTCATGGAAGGAATCTTTGATCAGCTCTTCGACCCCGGAGACAAAAGCGTCTTTGTCGGCAGCATTCCCAGCCGCTTGCCGGTTGCTGTCAAGCGGCGCCTGTCCGATGCCGGTGTCCGTCTGGGCCGGCTTTTTCAGCTGCTGGGCTACCTGGGGCGCTGTTCCTTCGACACCATCCTCAAGGGACGCGAGGTGGAGTCGGCCCGGATTCTCTTCACCGAGTGCAATGGGCGCTGGGGCGGCACCAGCACGCCCATGTCCATGATGAACCGCCTCTTCGGAGACTATCGCCGACAGCCCTACGTGTGCCGGGACTTCGACCACCCGCGATTGGAAGGTGTCTCATTCGATGAATTCGCCGGCACGCTCGCAGACATCCTCTTCGACCGGCGCAGCGGCAGCGGTTGGCTGGTCCTCTTCAATGCCGGCTGCCTTCAACCCGTCGGCAAAATCGACGCCATCACGCTGGGGAAAACCTATGAGGAGGCAGAGCAGCGTCAAGAGGAGTTCGGGAGGATTGTGGAGGAGCGGTTCTAAGGGAGTTTCGCGCCAAGACGCAAGGAACGCAAAGTTCCTTCAGTAACTCCGGCTCCTTGCGTCTTGGCGTCTTTGCGCGAAATCCTAATATCGGTAGTGCTCCGGCTTGTAGGGGCCCTCGACGGGGACGCCGATGTATTCGGCTTGCTCGTTGGTCAGCCGGGTGAGCTTGGCGCCCAGCTTGTCCAGGTGCAGCCTGGCCACTTCCTCATCCAGGTGCTTGGGCAGTACGTAGACCTGCTTTTCGTACTGCTCGTGATTGGCCCACAGCTCGATCTGCGCGATCACCTGGTTTGAAAAGCTGTTGCTCATCACAAAGCTGGGGTGCCCGGTGGCGCAGCCCAGGTTGACCAGGCGCCCTTCGGCCAGGACGATGATGCTGTGGCCGTCCGGGAAGTGCCACTGGTGGACCTGGGGCTTGATCTCCTCCTTGCGGATCCCCTCGAAGCGGGCCAGGCCGGCCATGTCGATCTCGTTGTCGAAGTGGCCGATGTTGCAGACGATGGCCTTGTCTTTCATCTGTTCCATGTGCCCGATGTTGATGACGCCGAAGTTGCCAGTCGAAGTCACGAAGATGTCGGCCTGCGAGACCACATCGTCCAATCGCACCACCTGGTAGCCCTCCATGGCCGCCTGCAGGGCGCAGATGGGATCGATTTCGGTGACCAGCACGCGCGCTCCCTGTCCCCGCATCGACTGGGCGCAGCCCTTGCCCACCTCTCCGTATCCGCACACCACGACCGTCTTGCCGCCGATCATCACGTCGGTGGCCCGCATGATGCCGTCGGGCAAAGAGTGCCGGCAGCCGTAGATGTTGTCGAACTTGCTCTTGGTCACGCTGTCGTTGACGTTGATGGCCGGGAAGAGAAGGGTTCCCGCCTTGGCGCGCTGGTAAAGGCGGTGCACGCCGGTGGTGGTCTCTTCGCTCACGCCCTTGACGTCCTTGGCCATCCGATGCCAATAGTCGGGATCCTCGGCCAGGCGGTCGCGCAGCAGCTTGAGGATGATCTGCATCTCCTCGAGGTCGCTGCTGCCGGGGTCGGGCAAAGTGCCGTCCTTGGCATAGGCTTCTTCAGCCTCGTAGCCCAGGTGAATGAGCAGCGTGGCATCGCCCCCGTCGTCGACCAAAAGCTGGGGGCCTCCTTCGGGGAATGCCAGGGCTTTGTCCGTGCACCACCAGTACTCCTCAAGGGTCTCCCCTTTCCAGGCGAACACCGGAATGTCGGCAGCGGCGATGGCGCCCGCAGCGTGGTCCTGGGTGCTGAAGATGTTGCAGCTGGCCCAACGGACCCGAGCGCCCAGATCGCGCAGGGTCTCGATCAGCACGGCGGTCTGGATGGTCATGTGCAGCGAACCCGCCACGCGGACTCCCGCCAGAGGCTTTTGAGCGGCATATTTTTCTCGAAAAGCCATCAGTCCGGGCATCTCATGCTCGGCCAGCTCAATTTCCTTGCGCCCGAAATCAGCCAAGCTGAGGTCGGCCACCTTATAGTCAGGGACGGTTTTTACGGCTGTGGTCATCGTATTCTCTCTCCTTGTTTCAGTGTGACACAGGCGTCTTGGCTGAGATCCGGCGTCGGCCTCTTCGCAGAGTCCTGTGTCACTCTCTTTTTGCTGTGATTACAAACAGGTCAGGGGCTGCACGTGCCGGGGCGGCCGGATGATCGCCCGGCGGCAGGGGCAGTTTGCGCTTGAGCAAGATCTCAAAGCCCGCCCGCTGCATTTCCTGCGCCAATTCATCCGGGTCGATCCCGGGAGACGGATCTCCCATTTCGCGCTGAAAATCGGTGAGCTGGTGAGGGTGGATGTCGACCGCCAACAGGCGTCCTCCGGGCACCAAAACCCTCTTCAGTTGCTGCATCGAGGTGGCTCGGTCGGCGGCGTGGTGGAAGGTCAGAATGGCCAGGGCAGCATCTATGGAAGCTTCAGGGACGGGCAACTTTTCCAGACGTCCCGAATGGAACCGGACGTTGGAAAGCTCTTCCCGCTGGGCACGCTGGCGGGCCAGGGCCAACATGGCGGGCGAGGGGTCCACTGCGATCACTTGGCGGAAATGGCGGCACAGGAAAGGCAGCAAATAGCCCGTGCCGGTGCCGATGTCCAGCACCCTCCAATCCGGGGGCAGCAAGCTGGCCAAAGCCTCCAGGTGAAAGAGCCCTCCGAAGTGCTGGAAGCGCAGCTCGTCCCACTGGTGGGCCAGCCGGTCAAAAGCATCTTCCTGCCCGTTGCGGCCTTGAAGAACCTTTTGCAAACGTGCCTGAACGGGCGCTGAAAGCGGTTGCTGCCGCAGCCAGCCGTTGAGCAGATCCTCCAGTTGCCCGTCTCCGTTGAGGCTGGGCTCCACCAGCCCGATGTAGATCCGATTGCCCTGGCGACGATCGACCAGCAGCCCCGTTCTGCGTAGCATCTTCAGGTGCCGGCTCACCGTCGACTGGGGCAAGGAAAGTACTTCGGCAATCTCTCCCACCATCAGCGGCGCCTCGGCCACCAGGCGCACCACCTCCCGTCGGCTGCGATCCGACAGGGAGCGGAGAAGGTGATCAGCCCGGCGCAAATCCATATTTGCGAATATACGGATTTCGAAATCCGATGTCAACCTGAATTGCTGCCTGGCTCATCGTGAAGGGCTTCCAGTTCGGCAATGGCTTCCAGGTCTTTGGGACGACCGGCTGCGCGTTTGACAACGATCAGTTTTTCCAGCCCCAGGCAGAGAATAGGCAGCCCGAAGAGGATCAGTTGGATGCTGAATGGCAGAAGATCTTCATAGCGGCCTCCGCCTGCGATTTCGCCCAGCAGGTCAATATCGCCGATTTCGGTTTCGAGGGTGAAATTCAATCCGTGCTGCAGGGTTGGGACGTCCAGTCGAAAGGGAAGTCCCCTCGGTGCGCCTCGAAGATAGGGGTCATGGTTCGCCAAGGCCTTACAGATCCGCTGCAGATTCCCTTCGTTCCTCGCATAAACGATGTCAATGTCTTGAGTGAGGCGGGCTGAACCATGTGCAGCCGCTGCGAGACCCCCAACGACAATGAATTCAACTTTTGCTTGGCATAGGGCTTCGAGCAGCAGCTTGAAATCGGTCACCGGTGTCGCCTCGCCTCGCGCCCGGCACGTCGAGTTTCCTCTGCCAGTTTCTGGAGTTCGATCATTGCCAGGATGCGTTCCTCGGGAGTCCGTCTCAAGTTTCTTCTCAGCAATGTGAGATCCAGATCCCGCTTGTAGGCTTCGGTGACTGGATCTTTCCATTCTTGTCGGGCCATCGTAAAGTGAGAATACACTGAAAACCCGCCAAGTGGAACTGAATGCAGCCTTAAGCTAAAGAAATCGACGCCGCTCACCCCAACATTTGCTGGACCTTTTTCAGCAGCGCCTCGGGAGTGAACGGCTTTTGCAGGAAACAGGAGTTGCGGGTCTGCATGGCCGGGCCCAGGACGGCGTCATCACTGTAGCCGGACATGAAGAGGGTCTTGACGCCGGGGCGCTGGACGCCCAGCCTATGAGCAAGGTCGCGGCCGCTCATTTCAGGCATCACCACGTCGGTCAGGATTAGCTGGATGGGGTCGCCGAAGGCCTCTGCCATCAGCAAGGCATGTGAGCCGTGGCGGGCCTCCAAAACCTGATAGCCGTGTTCCCGCAATACCTCTGAAATGAGGCTGCGCAAACCTTCTTCGTCTTCGACCACCAGAATGGTGGCGGAGCTGGCCGGCGCGCTGATCTCTTGCTCATCGGGGATTCGCGACTGCATAGGTGTTGACACGCGGGGAAAATAGACCAGGAAGGTGGTTCCCTGTCCCGCTTCGCTCTTCACTTCGATGTGCCCGCCGCTTTGCTTGACGATGCCGTAGACAGTGGCCAATCCCAGGCCGGTTCCCTTGCCTAGCTCCTTGGTGGTGAAGAAGGGTTCGAAGATGTGATTTAGAACGTCCGGCTGAATTCCCGATCCGCTGTCGGAAAAGCTTAGACACAGGTAATGCCCGGGAAGAGTGCTATGGCTGCGGGAGTACTGTTCGTCGAGTTCGGTTTCGCTGACCTCAATGGTGATGCGTCCCCCGTCGGGCATGGCATCACGCGCATTGACAGCCAAGTTAACGATCACCTGCTCGATCTGTCCCCGGTCTGCCCGGATATGCCCGTCCCGGCTTAAAATGACCGATTTCAACTCGATGTCTTCGCTCAGCAGGCGCTCCAGCATCGGTTTGATGTCGGTGACCGCTTTACTGAGCGGAAAGACACGGGGAGTAAGGATCTGCTTGCGGCTGAAGGCCAGCAACTGGGTGGTCAGTGATTTGGCCCGCTCAGCCGCCTTGCGGATTTCCTCCACATAGCGGGACGTCCTGCCCGCTGCCCGCTTCCCGTCCGTCAAGAGCTCGCTGTACCCCATAATAGCCGTTAGCAGATTGTTGAAGTCGTGAGCAACACCGCCGGCCAGGCGCCCCACCGCTTCCATCTTTTGGGCCTGACGGAGCTGTTCCTCCAGTTCGCGCCGACCCGTCACATCGCGGTAGATGCCGAAGACGGCCACCTGACCGCCTTGGACCCGAACCGGAGTCCCCAGGATCGAGACGTTGATCAAAGAGCCGTCCTTGCGCTGGCGAACGGTTTCCAGGCTGACGCTCTCCCTGTTCATGACTTTGCCCGTCACCGTCAGCGCCTCGTCGCGAAAATCCTGAGGGACGATGAGCCGGTCCACCCTCTTGCCCAGGCACTCTTTTCGGGGGTAGCCGAACATGCGGGTAAATTCTGCGTTGGCGCGCAGAATCCGGCTTTGGTTGTCCACCACAACAATCGCCTCGGGGGCGCTTTCGAACAGCTGCTCCAGATAGGCCTTTTCAACACTGAGCTGCTGCAGGGCTTGCCCGCGCTGCGTCACCACAGTACCCAGGAAAAGGCCCGTCAAAGAAAGGGTCAGCATCAGCACCTGCATGTCGGCCAAGTCGTATACGGCAGTCGGGGGCAGCGAAGTAGACAGCATGGCTGCCAGGTTGATAATCAGGGTCACAACGGTTGCGCCTGCCAGCCCATATCGGATAGCTGCCCAGATCAGGGGCAGAAAGCACAGGTGCGCCGGACGCACCGCTCCCTGCCACTGGTGAATAAAAACGGCCCAAAGCACACCCAGCAGAACCAAGGCCAAGCCGATCTGCTCTTGCCGGCTGGCACCCCTCTTGACGGCTGCCGGACGGGCTTCAGAGACCGAAACCCGGTCATTGATCCGTTCCATCATGGGCAGGACTTGGACCATGACGAAGGGCGCCACGACTGTAAAGCCGATGGCGTTTCCCACCCAGATCAACAGGACCAGGTTGAGGACTTCCTCCCATTGGCGCAGTCCGCTGCCGATCAGGACCAGCGAATTCAGGCAGGCCATGACAAGCGAACCGCCAGCCGTAATGACCGTGAAATTGATCAAGTCGGTCAGGTAGCGCAAACGAAGGTCCAGCTTGAAGCCAGGCCGGAAATGGTAGGCCATCGCCGCAAGTGACGCCGTCGAAACCAGCGCCAGAGCCACTGCGGTCGGCATGGGAGTTGCCGCAACCGAGATAGCGCTTGCCAATTCAGCCACCAGGACCGCCGGCACCAGCCTCAGGCCAAAGCAAGTCAGGAAGGCAAGGCTCAAACCAGCTGTCGGCAACCAGGCTCGGACCCCCGGTTCAACCTCAAAGGATCGGGTCATGACATCGAGCAGCAAGAAGATCGCCCAGTAAGATCCAACCAAGAGGTATCGGTTCGTCTGGCGATTGTCTGAAGAGCCCTGTGCAGGCAAGAAGGAAAATGGCGACCACTGAAATGATTGCCGGTTTAACGCCTCCACGTGTCGCTCTGTCTGTTCCATAGCCACGATCTCCGACCTAAATCAATGACCAGTCGGCTGGCTTGCAATGCTGGCAGCCTGACCTCTATCCCCCTTGCAATGCTCTTGGCAGGGTTTATGCTGACTTTGCAAAGAAAGAGCAAAAAGGCTCGGCATACCTGACCCAATTTGGAAAGTATAGCCTCTTTACCAGCTCTGGAGGGATTTTTTTTGCGGGCACGATTCCCTGATGAAGCCTCCTGCCGGGCAAAGTCAGGAGCGCATGCATCCCCCCTGGCTCTGCATATTCGGATCGGGGTACTGGCAGGAGGCCTGATTCCGGATGGACAAGGCAAACGATCGGACGATAATATCGACCGCAGGGAGTAGCCGTGGACGACGAGACAGCCCCTGAAAGCCGCAAAGCCAATCGCTTTGCCGTTTCGGCCGACAACAGGCGCAGGATCGAGGCCGCCAGCCGCTGGATCGAGGCTCTGCCTAACTACTCGCAGCTCCTCTTCTTGGCGCCTCACCGAGGTGCAGCGGACGATTTTGCGCGCAAGGTCTGCCGCCGCAGGGGAGGGCTTTGGGGCGTCCACCGGCTGACCCCTGCCCAATTGGCCTCATTGTTCGCCACCCATGAACTGGCAGCCCAGGCAAGAGCACCTTTGAGCCGCCTGGGCATGGAGGCTTTGGCTGCCCGAAGCATCCACATTTGCCGCGGCCGCTCCCAACTGGACTACTTCGAGCCGGTGGCCAACATGCCGGGCTTTGCACGCGCCCTGGCCAGGACAGTGCTGGAGCTGCGTCTGGAACAGGTGCCTGCACAAGACCTGGCCAAAAGCGGCCCGCCGGGACAAGACCTGTCGCGGCTGCTGCAGACTTACGAGCAGGAATTGACAGAACGGAATCTGGCTGATTTCGCCACCTTGATCAAAACGGCTTTGAAGGCCGTTCGCACGCAACGCCCTCCGGTTGCCAGCGACTCCAATGAGTTTCGAATCCCCACCCTGTTCCTTGACCTTTCTCCCACATCGTCCCTGGAGCAAGCCTTCCTAAAGGCCATATTCGAACGGGCGCCCCAGATCTTTGCCACCGCCTTGAAGGGTGATGAGGATTCCTGCCGGACCCTTGAGGACATCCTGGGCATGACGCTTTTGGACCTGGACCGGGATCCAGTGGAGGATTCAGCCGCCCGTCAGCACCTGCTGCCCGGATCGGTTGCTGAGGCGCCGCCGGCGCTGGACTCGGTTCGCCGCTGGATTTTTTCGCCTCAGGATGTCCCCTCCCATCCCCCGGACGATTCAGTGGAATTCTTCTCGGCGCCGGGTGAAGGCCGGGAAAGCGTCGAGATCGCCCGGCGCATCCGCAATGCAGCAGAGCAAGGGACTCCTTTTGACCAGATCGCCATCTTGCTGCGCGACCCAACCACCTATCTGCCCCTCATGGAGGATGCCCTGAGACGCGCCCGCATCCCCGCCTTCTTTACCCAGGGCACCATCCGCCCCGATCCGGTGGGGCGCGCCTTTCTGGCCCTCTTGGCCTGCGCCGCCGAGCGCCTGACAGCCTCTCGATTTGCCGAGTATCTGTCGCTGGGTCAGCTGCCTCGTCCCGACAAGAAGGGACGCCCTCCCCAAAAGAAGGTTCACTGGGTAGCGCCTCAGGAAGGGCAGCTGACTTTTGCCACCTTGCTGGACGAGGGCCCGACGGATCAGGAGACCACCTTGCAGCCTTCCCTATTTGCCGACCAACCAGCCGCTGCGGCCTCCATCGGCAAAGAATCGGAAACCGACCAGTCGCCCGTCATTGCAGGAAGCCTGCGTACTCCATTTCAATGGGAGCAGCTGCTCACTGATGCCGCTGTCATCGGCGGCAACCCGAATCGTTGGAAACGCCGCCTGGATGGGCTGCAAAACGAGCTCGAAGTACGCATCCAGGAGCTCAGCGCCGAGGACGATCCCCACGCAGATCATCTGCACAACGAGCTGGAACGGCTGCGGCACCTGAAGCACTTTGCCCTGCCTCTGGTGGAGAAGCTGGCCCAGCTGCCGGTCAGCGCCGCCTGGGGCGAGTGGCTTCCTTTGCTGCGCCAATTGGCCGTGATGTCCCTGGAACGCCCCGACGCCGTCCTTTCGGTGCTGGCTGAGCTGGAGCCGATGGAAAAAGTCGGGCCTGTGGACTTGGATGAGGTTCGCCAAGTGTTGACCGAACGGCTTACCTTCCTGCGGGTCGAATCTCCGGATCGGCGCTACGGCAAGGTCTTTGTGGGCACCTTGGAAGAGGCTTCGGCCTGCTGTTTTGAACGCGTCTTCGTTCCCGGCTTGGCCGAGGGATCCTTTCCCCGCAAGGCCTTCGAAGACCCCCTTTTGCTCGACGATTACCGACATGCGGTCTCGCCCGCTCTGGCACGCCAGGAAGAGCGATTCGCCCGCGAAAGGCTGCTGCTGCGCATCGCCCTGGGTGCGGCAGCCCGCAAGCTGACCGTCTCGTACCCGCGTATGGACGCCGTACAGGGCCGGCCCCGCGTTCCGTCCTTTTATGCACTGGACATCCTGAGGGCCGCCGAAGGACGCCTGCCCGAAGTCCACCAATTGGAGAAAAGGGCCGCCCAGGCCGCCCGGGCTCATCTGGGCTGGCCGGCGCCGTTTGAGCCCGAGGACGCCATTGATGATGCCGAGCACGACCTGTCGGTGCTGGAATCCCTGTTGCGCCAAGAGGGCTCCGTGACCGGCTGGGCGCGCTACCTGATCAGCGTCAATCCCCACTTGGCCCGTTCGCTGCGAACCCGAGCACGGCGCTGGCGCAATTTTTGGTCTGCTGCCGACGGGGTGGTCGACCCGGAGGAGGAGGAGTCGAAGCTGCTGGCCGCTCAAAGCCCCCGCCAACGCAGCTACTCGCCGACCGCCCTGCAGCATTTTGCCGCCTGCCCTTACCGCTTCCTGCTCTCAGCCATTTACCGCCTGCGCCCCCGCGAAGCGCCGGCGGCCATTGAGCAACTCGATCCCTTGACACGCGGAAGCCTGTTCCACGCCGTCCAATTCGAACTTTTTCAGCAGCTGCGCCGGGACGGGCTGCTGCCCTTTTCGCAATCCAATCAGGAACAGGTCCTGGACCGGGCGGATGAAGTCCTCAACCGGGTGGCAGCCCAATACGAAGAAGAGCTGGCGCCGGCAATCCCCCGCGTCTGGTCGAGCCAGATCGAAGACATCCGCACCGACTTGCGCGGCTGGATCCGGCAGGTTTCGCGCCAGCATAATGACTGGAAGCCGGTTCACTTCGAATACGGCTACGGCCTCAGCCAACGGCGCCGCCACGATCCGGGCAGTTCCCGCAAGGAAGCCGAAGTCCTGGGAGGGTTGCGGCTGCGGGGGTCGATCGACTTGGTCGAGCAAAGCCTTTCCAGCGGCCATCTGAGGGTGGTGGACCACAAGACCGGCCTCTTCCCCAATCCGGCCCCGCGCTACGTGGGCGGCGGCGAATACCTGCAGCCGCTGCTGTACGCCCTTTCGGCAGAGAGCCTCCTTGAAGGCCCGGTCGATTCGGGAAGCCTCTTTTACTGCACACAGCGGGGCGGCTTCCGTGAGGTGGAGATCCCGCTTGACGACGAGGGACGAAGGCGTGTCCGAGAGGTGCTGACAACCCTGGGCAAAGAGGTGGAAAGGGGATTCTTGCCCGCCGCCCCCCGCAAGGATGCCTGCAGGTTCTGCGACTTCATCGCCGTTTGCGGCCCTTACGAGGAATACCGCCTGAGCCGCAAGCTGCGTCCGCCCCTTCGGCCTCTGGAGAAGATCCGCCAGCTGCAGTAATGTTTCGCGCCAAGACGCCAAGAGCGCAAAGTACGAATGCACGCTGTCGGAGCATTTCAGGACCACCATAAATTCATCCATTTCCATCCAATAAGTTGACAAATCGGTATTTTTATGGATAATTGCGGATGGATTTATGGAGGGGATGTGGATCCTTTGCGCGAGTTTTCCATCAGCGGGTCTTTGCTCAAGGCAATAGCCGGAATCGATGAGTTCAAGGGCCACTGGGCGGCGCTTGGAAACCTCGCGGCGGAACGCCTGTACGCCCTGCGACGCATCGCGACAATCGAGTCGGTCGGATCTTCCACTCGGATCGAAGGGGTCAAGCTCACGGATGACGAGGTGGAAAAACTCCTCTTGGGCCTGGATATCCGGTCATTTCGGTCCAGGGACGAACAGGAGGTTGCCGGCTATGCCGAATTGATGGAGATGATTTTCGAGTCATTCCCTGACATTTCCCTCACCGAAAACCACATCTTGCAGCTGCACGGCGTTCTTCTCAAGTACTCTGCCAAGGACGTGCGTCATCGTGGCCATTACAAGAGCCTCTCCACCAACGTCGAAGCGTTCGACGATGCCGGCCGCAGTGTTGGCGTGATCTTCGAGACGGCAAGTCCCCTCGAGACGCCTGAAATGATGCGGGAACTGGTCGGGTGGACGCATACCGCATTGGAGGCCGGCGAGCACCACCCCCTGCTGGTCATCAGCGTGTTCGTCGTTCGCTTCCTGGCGATTCACCCCTTCCAGGACGGCAATGGACGCCTCTCGCGGGCTCTCACGACGCTGCTTCTGTTGCGCAGCGGATACAGTTATGTACCCTACAGCTCGCTGGAGCGCATCGTCGAGGACAACAAGGACGAATACTACCGAACGCTGCGAAGGGCACAGTCAACGCTGGATCGGGGCGAGTCGCACTTGGCTGATTGGACCGAGTTTTTCATCGGCTGCCTGGTGAAGCAGAAGGACATCCTGGCCCGCAAAGTGGAGCAGGAACGCCTGATTGGGCCGTTGGCGCCCTTGTCGGAAGAACTGCTGGGCATCGTCCGTTCTCGCGGACGGGTAACCGTGCGGGAAGCCGTAACACTCACCGGTGCCAACCGCAACACGCTTAAAGACCATCTCAAGCAACTCGTGAGGGCCAACCACTTGGTCCAGCGCGGGCGCGGGCGAGGAACCTGGTATGAGAAGGCATAGCTCAAGCTGCAACGCCTTTGAGGTCGCCCCTGATTCAGCGCAGCCTGGCCGCAATGCCGTTCAACGCCTCAGCCAACGCGGCCCTCCGCTTCTTGGTGGCGATGTCGCCGCTGCCCTGTTCCAAGTTGGCCGCCAGCAATTGCAGCCTGGCGGCCAATTCCTCGTCGCCTGAGCCGTCCTCGAGCTGCGATGCTGAACGGTCCAGCGCCTTTTTCAGGTCTGCGGCAGACGGCTTCGACAGCGCCCGGCTGCGCTCGAGCTGGTCGATGTAGGCCCGGGCCACGACCGGCTCGGCGGGCCAGGTCACTCGGAATTGCTGCTGCGGGTTGAACAAGCTCCCCTGATCGGCCAGGGCCGCCGCGGCGATTTCATTCTCGGACAGGTGTTCGCTAGGTTCGAGCGCCAGCACGTCCAGCCCCCGCACGATCTCGGTGCCGTAGATCCGGCCGCGATACCAATAGGTCGACCAGAATCCGCCCAGGACCAATTCCTTGGGGTCGATGGGGCCGCGGTCGAAGTAGGCAATCTCCACAGGATTGGCGGAATCGGTGAAATCGATCACCGAGATGCCGCCCTGATACCAGGCCTGAACAAAGATGTCCCGGCCCGGCACCGGCACGATGGAACCGTTGTGCGCCACGCAGTTTTCCTGTTCGAGCTGGGGAGCCGGCATCTTGAAGTAGCTGCGGAACTCGAGCTTGCCGTCAACGATGTCGTAGATGGCGTCTGCGCCCCAGGTCAGCGGGTCGTAAGTACGGCAGCGCGGCCGGCTGCCCCCGCCCCACTCGTCGGTGAACAGGACCTTGGTTCCGTCGTTGTTGAAGGTGGCCGAGTGCCAGTAGGCAAAGCCTCTGTCGACGACCGCATCGATGCGCTTCGGTTTCAGCGGGTCGGAGATGTCGAAGATGATGCCGTTGCCCGAGCAGGCGCCGGCGGCGATCCCGAGTTTGGGAAAGGCGGTGATGTCGTGGCATTGGTCGGTCTGACTGGTCTCCTGCGTGTCATCGC
>JANQFM010000180.1 GCA_028277865.1 Acidobacteriota bacterium | reverse complement strand
AGGAAGCCGCTTGCCCAGGAACTTTGCCAGTTCGCTGTCGGTGTGCGCTGCCTCGCCTTCCGCCACCAGGTAGGCTGCCAGCCTGCGGCTCCCGGAAGGATCGGAGAAAGCCAGCACCGCCACCTCGCCCAGGGACGGATGCTTGCGCAGCGCGGACTCGATCTCGCCCGGCTCGACACGGAATCCCCGAATCTTGACCTGGTCATCCGCCCTGCCGATGAACTGCAGGGTTCCATCGCCGAGCCAGCGGACCAAATCTCCGCTGCGGTAAAGCCTCCAGCCTTCCTCAAGGCTGAAAGGGTTGGGCATGAACCGCTCGGCCGTCAAAGCGGGACGCCCCAAGTAGCCGCGCGCCAAGCCTGCCCCGGCAATCCACAGCTCACCGACCACTCCCTGGGGCACCAGTTGGCCCGCCGAGCCGAGCACATAAACCTGGGTATTGGCGACGCAACGCCCGATGGGTACGGTGACGGGTTGCGCCGACAGGGAGCGGACCCGGTGCCAGGTGCTGAGAGTGGTGTTTTCCGCCGGCCCGTAGAGGTGCAGCAGCCGTTGCGGTGCGCCTTCCCGCAGCACCCTCGCCACCCAGTGGGGATCGACCGCTTCGCCCCCGAAGAGCAACTCCCTCAGACGGTTGAATGCGCGCGGCTGTTGGTGCGCCACCTGGTTGAAGAGGGCTGTGGTCAACAAAAGGGTCGTGACCTGAAGGCGGCGCAGGCTTTCCGCCAACCGCTGCGGGTTGAGGGCGGCTTCCCGCTCCAGGTTGATCAGGCAGGCACCGTTGAGCAACGCGCCCCAGACCTCGAAGGTGGCTGCATCGAAGGAGACATTGGAAACATGGGCGACGCGGTCCAGGGGCGCCAGTTGGATATAGTCCGTGTTGCGCACCAGGCGCACAATGCCGCGCTGCGTAATGCCGATGCCTTTGGGCCGCCCCGTTGAACCAGAGGTGTAGATCACGTGGGCCAAGCCTTGCGGATGGCTGATGCAGCCCGGGTTTTCCCGGCTCTCCTGGGCGATGTGCCCCCACTCCCGGTTGAGGGCGACCAGCTGAGCGCTCTCGACCGACAAGGCGCCGGATCGGCCTTGCTGGCTTATCAGCACTGAAACCGCGCTGTCCTGCAGCATCAAGTCAAGGCGGCTGGCAGGATATTCAGGGTCCAGCGTCAGGTAGGCGCCCCCGGCCTTGACGACGCCCAGCAATGACACCAGCATCTCGAGGCCGCGCTCCATCAGAATGCCCGCCCGGGCCTCCCCTGCCAGCCCCCGGCGGCGCAGAAAATGAGCCAGCTGGTTGGCACGGGCGTTCAACTCTGCGTAACTGATGTGTGCGTCGCCGAAGGCCCAGGCTGCAGCGTCCGCAAGACGATCGGCCTGGTCTTGGAAGAGGCTGTCCAAGACAGCCGGCTGCGGCAGTCGGGTCCGCGATCCGGCCCATTCGCAGATCTGGCGCAGCTCTGATTCGCTCAGCAAGGGCAGTTCGGAGAGGCGCTTTTGCGGGCCATCCACGATTCCTTGGAGGAGGTTGCGAAAATGGCGGGCCAGGCGGAGCACTGTGGAGCGTTCGAACAGGGTCCGGTCGTAGGCAAGCAAGCCCCGAATCCCCCCTGGCTCCTCCAGCAGGTGCGCTTCCAGGTCGAATCGCGTAGCAGAGGTTGCCAAGGGCATCTGACGGACCCGCAGACCGGCCATCTCGAGCAGCTGAGGCTTTTCCTGCAGGGCCAGGATGACTTGGAAGATCGGATTGCGGCTCAGGTCGCGCTGTGTCTCGTGCAGCTCCACCATCCGTTCGAAAGGAAGGTCTTGGTGAGCGTAGGCTTCGAGGGCCACCTGGCTGAGCTGGGCGAGAAACACCGTGAAGGGCGGATCGCCGAAAAGGTCTCCCCGCATGGCCAGAGTGTTGACGAAGAACCCGATCAAGGGCTCCGTTTCCGGCCTGTTGCGGTTGGCGATCGGCGAGCCGATCACGATGTCGTCCTGGCCGGTGTAACGATGCAGCAAGACCTGGAAAGCGGCGAGAAGCGTCATGTAGAGGGTCGTCCCCTGACGTCGTCCCAGATCCGTCAGCTGGCGGGAAAGCGCTTTGGTCCAACGGAATCCCACCGTCGCCCCCGAAAAGGCCTGAACGGCCGGTCGTGGGCGGTCTGTGGGCATGTTGAGCACTTGAGCCCCACGCAGGCGTTCATTCCAGTAGTCCAGGTCGCGGCGCAGCTTTTCACCCTGCAGCCACTGGCGCTGCCAAACGGCGAAATCCGCGTATTGGATCGGCAACGGCGGCAACTGGGCCGGCCGGCCGGCGCAGCAGGACTCGTACAGCCTCCCCAACTCCTCGAAGAGCAGGCCGAGCGACCAGCCGTCGGAGACGATGTGATGCTGCGCCAACAGAAAGGCCGCCCGATCTGTTCTTGTTTTGAGCAGAAGCGCCCGGGACAACGACCCCTGGGCAAGGTCGAAGGGGCGACGGGCATCCTGGCCGAGCCGCCTCTCCAACTCGGCCCGGCATGCCTGCAGCCCCAAGCGGCTCAGGTCGATGACTGCAAGAGGCATGCTGCCCCTGGCCAGTATCCTTTGCACAGGCCGGCCCTCGTCGGAGTGAAATCGGGTACGCAAGACCTCGTGGCGCTGAACGACGGCATCCAAGCTTGCCTGCAAGGCGGCCACGTTTAGAGGACCCTCCAACATCCATGCCGCCGCCAGGTTGTAGAAAGGATTGCCGGGCGCCAGCCGGTCGAGGAACCAGAGGCGCTGTTGGGCGAAGGAGAGGGGAAGCTCCCGGCTGCGCCTGATCGGCAAGATCTCAGGCGCCGCCGGCTGAGAAGCAGCGGCCAGGCAGGTCGCCAAACCGGCCACCGTGGGCGACTCGAAGAGGGTCCGCAAGGGAACCTCCACCTTCAACAATTGCTGCACCCTCGAGACCACGCGGGTCGCCAGGAGCGAATGCCCTCCGAGCTCGAAGAAGTCGTCGTGGACTCCCACCGATTCGACGCCCAGAACGGATTCCCAAATCTGCGCCAGCCGGGCCTCGAATGAATTCCGCGGAGCTGTACGGCTGCGGCGCCGCTCCTCTTCGGGCACCGGCAGCAAACGCCTGTCGACCTTGCCGCTGGGAGTGCGCGGCAGCGCATCGACAGGCACCACAAAAGAGGGCACCAGATGAGCGGGCAGCCGCTCGGCCAGAAATTTCGAGAGCCTTTCGAACGTGGTTTCCTTGCCCTGCTCGAAAACCACGTAGGCCACAAGCCGAGCGCCGCCCGAAGGGTCGGGGCGGGCATCCACCGCCGCCTCGCGCACCGAATGGTGCTCGCCGAGCACGACTTCCACCTCGCCCGGCTCCACCCGGTATCCCCTCACTTTGACCTGCAGGTCGATTCGGCCCAAAAACTCGGTCGCACCATCGGACAAAAAGCGTGCCCGGTCGCCGGTTCGGTAAAGGCGTCCTCCTGCAGGGGGGCTGAAGGGGTCGGGTAAAAAGCGTGCCGCCGTCAAGCCTGCCCGCGCCCAGTAGCCGCGGGCAAGCACTTGGCCGCCGATGTAAAGCTCGCCTGCCGAGCCGCAGGGCATCTGCTGCAGCTGCGGCCCCAGCACGAAAATGCGGGCGTTGTCCACGGGACGGCCCACGGGAGGCAGCGGCATCCAGCTGGATGCATCGCCGCTGAGGGGAAAGGCCGTCACCACGTGGCTTTCAGCCGGGCCGTAGTGATTGTGCAGCCGGCATGCCGGCATCTTTTCGAACCAGCCCCTCACCCAGCGTTCCAGCTGCAGCTGCTCGCCGGCAGTGAACACCTGGCTCAGGGCCGCCGAAAAGCGCTCTCGGACCAGGGCCGCTTCGGCCAAAGTCCGCAAGGCCGCAAATGGCAAAAACAGCCTCTCGGCGGCTGATTCCTCCAGCAGGTCCAGCAGCTGGACTGCGTCACGCCGCACCTCCTCAGCGGCCACGATCAGCGTCCCACCCGTACCCCAAGTGGAGAACATCTCCTGGAAAGAGACATCGAAACTCAAAGAGGCGAATTGAACGACCGGCGAAGGGCGATCAAACCCCTCCATCTCGTTTTGCCAACGCAGCAGGTTGCTCAAGACCCCATGGGCCATCGCCACGCCTTTGGGCTGGCCTGTCGAGCCGGAGGTGTAGATCAGGTAGGCCAGGCTTGTCGCCTCGACGCCAACGCCTGGAGGCTTGGCGCCCAATGCGGCTGCGGATTCACCCAAGTCCTCCAGCACCACTTGAGGGGATGAGGATTGGGGCAGGCTCCCTTGGCTTTTACGGTCGGTCACCAGCACAGCCGCCCGGCTGTCCTGCAGCATGAAGGCCAAGCGCATTCGAGGATAGGCTGGGTCGAGCGGTACATAGGCGCCGCCGGCCTTCAGGACTGCCAGCACCGCCGTGTACATCTCCAGGCGGCGCTGCAGGCAGAGCGCCACGCGAACCTCCGGCTTCACTCCCATGGCCGCCAAGCGCCAGGCAAGGAGGTTGGCCCGAGACTCCATCCCGGCGTAGCTGATCCAGGCCTCCCCGCAGGCCGCCGCGGCCGCATCCCGCCTCTGACGAAGCTGAGCCTCGAAGAGCAGATGGGCGGCGCCTGCCTCGGGGGGGCGCCGGCTGTCGTTCCACTCCAAGAACTGATGCCGGTCGGACCTGCGCAACAAGGGAAGCTGGGAAAGCCGGCAGGCGGCATTGCCAGCAATCCCTTCCAGCAGAAATCGGAAGTACCCGGCCAAGCGGACGATTGTGGTGCGGTCAAACAGGTCGCGGTCAAAGACCAGCTGACCTTCAATCCCTCGAGGGCTCTCCCGGAAATGGGCTTCGATATCAAAGCGAGTGCTGCGGACCTCGCCGGGAAAGGCCTTTAATTGCAGGCCACCCGCCAGCCGGCGGGAAAACTGGGAGCTGTCCAACAGGGTCAAGATGACTTGGAAGATCGGGTTGCGGCTCAGGTCGCGCACCGGATCCAGGTGTTCGACCAGCCTTTCGAACGGCAGATCCTGGTGAGAGTAGGCTTGCCGGGCCGTCTCGGCCACCTTCCCCAGCAGCACGTCGAAGGGCGGATCGCCGGAGAGGTCGGTGCGCATGGCCAGGGTGTTGACGAAAAAACCGATCAGCCCTTCGATTTGAGGATGGCCGCGGTTGGCTATGGGGGCGCCCACCACGATGTCGCACCGGCCGGTGAGGCGGTGCAGCAAGAGCTGAAAGGCGGCCAGAAGGGTCATGTAAAGGGTGCTGCCCTGCTGACGGGACAGATCCTTCAACAGGCTTGACAGCTTTGCGCCCAATCGAATCGGTGCCTGCCCGCCGCGGAAGGCTTGCAGAGCCGTGCGGGGACGGTCGGTGGGCAGTTCCATGGGAGAGGCGCCTGCCAGGCGGCGCTCCCAGTAGGCGATCTGCTCTTCGATTCTCTCCCCCTTCAGCCACTGGCGCTGCCACGCCGCGTAGTCGGCATACTGGACCGGCAGTTCGGGCAAGCACGGGGATTGGCCACGCACAAAAGCGGAGTACAGCGCTGCCAGTTCCTCAACGAAGACCCCGATCGACCAGGCATCCGAGGCGATGTGGTGGATGGTGACGAGCAGGGCGGCGCAAGGTCGATCTTCCCCTTGCTGCAAGACAAGGGTCGCTCGAATGACCGGGCCTCGATAAAGGTCCAGGGGGCGTTTTGATTCCTCGCTCCTCAGGCGGCCCACTTCGGCTTGCTTGGGCTTTTCATCGAGACCGGACAGATCGACAACCGGCAAGGGCAGTCCGGCCGGCGGCGAAATGACCTGGAAGGGTTCGCCTTGCGGAGGCAAATGAGTACGCAATACCTCGTGGCGGTGCACAATCTCGTCCAGGCAGCGCTGCAGGACCGCAATCTGCAAGGGACCGGTCAGCCGCCAGGCCACTGCGACGTTGTAAAAGGAGTTTTCGGGTACTAAGCGTTCCAGGAACCAGAGCCGCTGCTGGGCGAAGGACAGGGGCAGCTTCCCTTCCCGAGAGGCCCGGCGGATGGGCGGCAGGGACTGGTCAGGAGGCGTTTCTTCGATGCGGCGGGCCAAGGCGGAGATGGTCGTCGCCTCGAACAGGGCCCTCATCGGCAGGCCCACTCCAAAGGCTTGCTGGATCTGTGCGATCAATTGGGTGGCCAGCAGGGAATGCCCGCCCAGCTCGAAGAAGTCGTCATTCACCCCGATCTGTTCGATCCCAAGAAACTCCTGCCAGATTTCAGCCAGCCTTTGCTCAGGCCGGTTGCGGGGACTGACAAACAGGGTGTCCAGGGCGGGCCGGCCGTGCCCGGGCAAAGGCTTGCCGCGATCGACGGGTGAGTGCTCCGGCAGCTCGTCTGCGTGCGTCGTGCCGTACTCTTCGACCCGCTGCTGAAAATCCGTCGTAGAAACCAGGATCTGAGGCAGCTTGCTGGCCAGAATGCGCCCCAAGGCCTCTGCTCCCTCTTGCGGCAAAATGGATTGACGGCGCTGTTGCTCCGGTGCCAAGGGATCGGCCTCGGTCGCCTCATCGCTCCAGGAATCCCAGCTGATGCATGCCGCGCTGGCGCCCTCGGAAAAAGCGCGGCGGGCAAGCGCGTCCAGGAAAGCGCCTACCGCCGCAATGCCGGCCTGGCCTGCAGCAGGGAGCACCGCCGCCGTCGAGGAGCACAGCACGAAGAAGTCCAGCTGGGCGTCACGGAACAGCGACTCCAGAGCCAGCGCTCCCTTGACCTGTGCCGCCAAGCCGCTTCGGGCGTCCATCTCCGGGACGCAGCCAGGCATCCAGTCGGCGTGGATGACCCCTTGGATGGGACCAAAGCGAGCCTGCGCCTCTTGGAGCACGGACTGCATCTGAGACGGGTCCGCCACATCGGCCTTGGCCGCAAAGACCTCGCCGCCCAGTTCTTCAATCTCCCGGATCTTGCGGACGACTCCCTGGTCGTCGCCGGATTTCATCCAGCGATCCCAATCATCAGGGGCGGGGAAAGCTGAACGCCCGGTCAAAACCAGGCGAGCCCGCCCTGCGCGGGCCAGGTGCCGGGCCACTGTCAAGCCGATCCTTCCCAGTCCGCCTGTGATCAGGTAAACGCCCTGCTCCCGAATGCAATCCGTCCAAGAGGCTTTCTCCATCCGAACCGGCTCGTAGGACTGCACCCATCGGTGGCGGCCCCGATAGGCCAGCACCGGCTCGACAGCCTCAGCCAAAAGCTCATCCTTCAGCTGCCGCAACAACTGCTTTTCGCGCCGACCGCCCGCCTGAGGCAGGACCACGTCGATGCTTCGGCATCGGATCGCGGGGTTCTGGTGTGCAATGGCCCTGGCCGGCCCCAGCCCGGTGGCTTTCTCGGGGCGCAATTCCTCATCGCCTGTCACTTCCTGAAGGCCATTGGAAATGACGTCGATCTGAAGCTTGGCGGATGCATCTTGGGCACCCAGCGCCAGTCCAAGATGGAGCAGGCTGTCAAAGTGCAGGCCCAGGGACTCATCCAGGCCTCGCCGATCGCACTCCCCGTTCTCGGTCAGGCTCCAAAGGTGCACGATGCGCTGGGGGCTGCGGCCTTGCAAGGCCAGCTCTTGCAGCAGCTTCCGAAAGTCCCGCGTCCGGCGGGGGTTCAGCCGGTAACCCTGCCCGTCGATCGGTTCGAAGTGCGATCCGGGCCGGACTTCCATCACCTCGTGCCCCGCCTCGCGGAATTCTCTTGCCAAGCGGTTGCCCAGCCCGCACCCATCCACGAGAAAGAGCCAGCAGAGCGGATGGCGATCGCTGCCGGCAGCGGGGCGCATTACCGCAGAGGCGGATTGCTTCCAGACGGGAGCATAGAACCAATCGGAAATCTCTTTTCTCTGATGCAGCGACCGGCGGGGAGCGGGGGTGTCGCCGGCCGTATCGGGAGGGTCG
>JANQFM010000120.1 GCA_028277865.1 Acidobacteriota bacterium | reverse complement strand
GAAGGAAGAGGGGAGAGTAGTCCGAAATAGGGAGTCGTGCATCAGGCTCATGGCACACTCTCTTGACTGCCAACTGCCAACTGCCAACTGCCAACTGCCAACTGCCAACTGCCAACTGCCAACTGCCAACTGATGAAAGAATCTTCAACCTGGCATTCCGACCGGCTCAAGCAAACTGTTCGGCTGGTGCGTTGGGGGCATTACGGGACACCGGTCCTGCTCTTCCCCACCGCCGGGGGAGATGCCGAAGAGATCGAGCGATTTCACCTGATCGGCGCCATTTGGCATCTGATCGAGGCCGGACGGATCAAGGTCTATTCGCTGGACAGCCTGGCCGGCAGAGCCTGGATTTCCAAACATCATTCCCCCGAATACTGCTCCTGGATGCAGAATCAGTTCGACTCCTGCATTTACCACGAAGTGGCGCCCGCCATTTTCAGCGACTGCCGAACGCCGCACATCGAAATCGTGACTGCCGGCGCCTCCATCGGCGCCTTCAATGCGGTAGCCACCGTCTGCCGACATCCGGACGTCTTCCGCCTGGCCATCGGCATGAGCGGAACCTACGACCTGTCGGGCTACCTTTATGGAGGCATGAACGACGATTTTTACTTCTCCTCTCCGCTGCACTATCTGCCCAACCTTCAGGGCGGTGCTCAGTTGGAGTCGCTTCGGCAACGCTTTATCCTGCTGCCCACCGGAACGGGGGAGTGGGAGGAGCCGGGCCAATCGTGGCGAATGGCCCACGTCCTGGGATCCAAGGGAATCCCCAACCGGGTTGATGCCTGGGGACCGGAGTGGAAGCACGACTGGCCCACTTGGCGCACCATGCTGCCCCAATACCTGGAGGAGCTGGCCTGAAGTCGAAGAATCGCCTTAAACCAGCCTGACCTTCATCTAACCCCAAAGGCCGTTCACTGTACGGAACGTGGGTTCCATAGGCGTTAACAGCATTCTTCCCACTGCCAATCTCGGCCTAAAATTAACGCTTGTCGGGTCCGCCCCGACGGAAATCCGGGCTAGGAGTCTGCGCGGCAGAAAATTGATCGACTGCGAAAGCGGTAGAATCGGCCCATATTCCCTCGATTTTTCGGCAAATAGAGCGACTATGAGCCTCAAAATCGGGGAAATCTGGCCTCGATTCCCCACTTTCTCGCTACGATCATTTCTACCGCGCAGACTCCTAGAGACGCGTTCCCGCCCCCAACATCTCCTCCAAAAAGGCTTCAAACTCACTGTTGACGCAAGGCCAGGCGTAGCTTAAGCTGTAAGCACCTTCTTCAGCAGTTGAAAGAAGGGATGAGAGAGTCCGGTGGATTGGTGGTGATGATGCTGGTGCGGAGCTCTGTACGGCTATTGGTTCAGTGTTCATTTATTCTTTTTGTGGCTTGGCCAGTCTCGGCGGCTGGAGCGCAATTGAGCAGCCCGACCTGCCCCGGCCAGGCGCCGGCCGGTCGGATCATCCGCGAGCTGCGCCTGGAGAACGGCGACTTGGACAGCAGCGGCACGGCAAGCGATTTGGCCGGCCTGGCGGCGAAACGCCTTTCAGTGGCCAACCGGTTCACCTCCGTGAGGACGCTGCTGCTCAATCATGTCTGCCTGGCGGTTCGGCAAACCGCTGCCGCCGCTTCTTCCAGCCGCATGGATGTGGCGGTATACCAAGGCGACCGGGTGGTCAACGGCTCGCTCAGGCCGGGGCGCCTGATGAGCCAAGCTGAGGATGTGCCCATCCGGGCCGGCAAGGGCCTGAATCAAGCGGCCTTCCAGCTGGTGAGCATTCCTCAAGTCAGCGTCAGCGGCACGGTTTGGATTGTGGTCCGCTTTGACGAGCCTCGCCAGGCCGCAATGGGAGTCAATCCGCGACCGGTCATGCCCGCCCCCGGCATATCCGGATCTGCTCACGCCGGTATTGCGGATGGGGCATCCGAGCAGTGGTTTTCTTTTGACCAGGTGCCTGGCGGGACGGCGGGGAACTTCTTCGGCAACCGGCCTGTCATCCGGGGACTGCAGGTGCAGAGCTCTCCTTGCGGCCCGGCGGCGGTATCGGTGATCGGGCCGACTGACATCCGCACCACCGAACTGGGCGACATTTCCTCTTTTGAAGTGACTCTGGCCACCGAGCCGCAGTTCGAGGTGCACCTTCTCGCAGTTTCGACCGATGACGGCGAAGGAGACATCACCCCTCGGGAACTTCTATTCACAACCGCCAACTGGCACGTTGCGCAGCAGATCCGGGTGCAGGGACAGGACGACCTCAGCCGGGACGGGGATCAGCCTTACCAGATCGAACTCACCTCGCAGAGCGCCGATGCCTGCTACGACAACATCAGCATCCTTCCGGTCGATCTGGAAAACCTGGACGACGACTCGGCCAGCCACTTCACGCTTCCCCATCTGCCGGTCGGCGGCGGCATTCGATCGGTCATGCTGCTTTCTCACGTCCAAGGAGGCGCATGGGAGGGTGAGATCCGGCTGCGGACGGGAAGCGCTCAATCTTGGGTCGGACCGAATGTGACGGACGGCGCAGGGAATGCGATTGCCGCCCCGGGAGGGGATTTCGCAGTTGTCTTGAGCCGGGGGCAGCTCCTGAAGTTCGTAATCGAAGGGGATCCGGCCCTGGCCGAGACCGGCTACCTGGAAGTGCAGGGCTTGAACGGCGGGAACGTGAACCAGCCCATCCTGAATGGCTCCCTGCTGCCCCCCAACGCCAAACTGTCCCCGTACTATTCCAAAGGGACAGGTGCGAGCCCGGAAGACATCGTGGGCCTGCCCGGCGGAAAGCTGGGGCGCCGCTTCATCTTTCCTGCTCAGTTCGGTGCAGTAGGCGACACTCACTTTGCCCTGGCCCCTTTCCTGGTGGAGGACGGCTTCTCGATCACCTTGACGCTGCGCGACCAGGACGGCCTCTTGCTGGAGACCTCCACTCAGGATTTTTTCGGACAGCAGAGCATCGCGGTTTCCTCCAGCTTCCCGACGGTGACACCGCCCCTGCTGGGTTCGGTGGAAATCACCTCAGAGCAGGCAGTATTCCTGGCGGCATGGTTGAGCGCTGCCGACGGACAGTCCAATGCCATTTCAGTGGCTGCCGGCAAGTCCAGGTTGGACCCGATCATTTTGCCCCGTTAGGGTGCCTGCTTTGACAGTTCAAGAGGCGGCCTGACGCCGCCGAGGAGAGGATTCATGCCGAAATGGCTGAAGATTTGCCATCTTTTTCTTTTCACCGGCTGGATCGTGCCGGTTGCAGCGGGCGCTCAGCACTCTGAACTGGCTCAACCCGCTGCCGGATGCGGAGACTTGATCGACGATAATTTCACGATTGTGAATGAAATC
>JANQFM010000532.1 GCA_028277865.1 Acidobacteriota bacterium | reverse complement strand
TCCGACCGCCCCCAGCAACAGCAGCAACATTTGAGAGGACTCTCCTAGTAGATCCTGTCTCAGGGGAACAACAGAGACTCCCCAGCCTTGGTTGGATTCGGGGTATTCCAGTTCCAGACGGCGGGCGGCGGCTTCCAGCTCAGTGCGGGCTTCAGCCAGGCTGGCTCCTTTGCGGAGGCGCGCCAAGGCTCGGAATTCGCGCTGGTCACGACTGAATCGATGCCCGTTGGTGCGCAAGGGGATCCAGGCTTCGACCTCCTCTCCAAGCAAGGAAAGCTGGGCAGGCGCCACGCCGATGATGCGGTGCGACTGGCCGTCGAGCAGCATCCGGCTATTGGTGATGCGTTGATCGGCGCCGAATCGGCTAACCCACAAGCGGTGGCTCAGGATCACCAAGGGTTGGCTCCCGCGTTCGACGCCTTCGGGAAGGAAAGTGCGCCCCAGTATTAGGGGAGCGCCCGGCAAGGAGAAGAATTCAGCCGACACCTGACCCACCTGAATGCGCTGCTCCTTGTCGCCTTCGTCCAGGCGCATCCGCCTGCCGGTCATGAAAGCGAAGGACTCGAAGGCGCGGCTTTGCTCCCGCCAATCGTCCAGGTTGCGGGGAGAGACGTCCAGACGGGTTCCCTTGGGGAGGTAGCGTTCGTAGAGCCGCACCAGCCGGTCGGAGTTTTCAAAGGGGAGCGGGCGCAGCATAACGGCGTTCACGGCACTGAAAATCGTACTGTTGGCACCGATCCCCAAGGCCAGCGAAAGGGTGGCGACAATGGTGAATCCGGGATGCACCGCCAGCATCCGTAAGGCGTAGCGCAGATCCCGTCCAAAGTGTTCCATCTGCCTCCGCGACTCCCCCGTCGAACCAGTCGTGTTGATGCAAGGTCCATTCCAGGCGGGTTTCGCGCAAAGACGCAAAGTCCGCAAAGGGCGGAGTTGAGAAAAGCCGCACATGACGGATTCAAGTGCCTCATTCTTCGTGCTTTGCGATCTTGGCGCCTTGGCGCGAAACCTTTCTTGCCGCAATCCGGGTGTTCGGCTGTGGGATTGGGGTGTGTGAAAGCGGACAACCGGGCCACTGAGGTAGGATTGGATGCTGATGTTGGACAGCCCTCGGAAAGAGCCTCACTTCAAAGTCCGCGACGTGCCTGTGTACGGCAATGCCGTCCTTTCTCCCATGGCCGGATTCAGCGATCTGCCTTACCGCTCGTTGTGTCGCCACTACGGGTCGGCCATGAGCTACACCGAGTTCGTCTCGGTGATCGCCTTTTTGGCGGGGCCCAACCGCAAGACTTTGCGGATGCTGGAATACCTGCCCTCCGAGCGTCCCGTCGTCTTCCAGATCTTCGACAGCGACGAGGACCGCATCGTGGAGGCGGCTCGGCGGCTGGAGGAGATGGGGCCGGACATCATCGACCTCAACATGGGCTGCTCAGTACGCAAGGTGAGCGGACGAGGCGCAGGCGCCGGGCTGCTGCGCGATCCCGGCAAAATCGGACGCATCTTCGCCCGCCTCAGCAAGGCCGTTCGGGTTCCGGTGACGGGCAAGATCCGTCTGGGATGGGATGCGGATTCGCTCAACTACTTGGAAGTCGTGCGCGCCATGCAGGACAACGGCGCCAGCCTGGTGGCCGTCCATGGCCGCACCAAGCAGCAAGGCTACCAGGGTGAAGCCGACTGGGACGCCATCGCCCGTGTCGTCGAGGCGGCCCGCATCCCCGTCATCGGCAACGGCGACGTGCGCACTCCTGGAGACATCCAACGCCTCAAGCGCCGAACCGGCTGCCAAGCCGTCATGATCGGACGCGGCGCCATCGGGCACCCCTGGATCTTCCAGCGCCGCAGCCGTGCGGAGATTCCCTTCAACGACAAGGCCGTCTTCATCCGCCGCCATTTCGACCGCATGGCCTCGTTCTACGGCCCGTCCACCGCCCTGATCCTGATCCGCAAGCACATCGCCCGCTACCTCAAGGATTATTCCGGGATCAAGGACCTGCACCGCCGACTGGTCCAGGTCGAGTCCGCCGAACAGTTGGATGACCTTTTGGAACAGGTGACTGCGCGGTTGTCCTCGAGAAGCTGCCAGGCGGCTTAAACAGTGATCAGATAGAGCCACTGAGACACAAAGAACACAGAGACTCTCCTTTCTTTTTTCTATGCCCTCTGTGCCTCCGTGGCCCATTCGGTTTGACAAACCCGCCACAGCGAAGCAGTCTAGTCGCTCATGGAAAATGCTTTGGAGACCCAGGGGCTGCGCCGAACCTTCGGCGACATCGCTGCGGTGGACGGGATTGACCTGCGGGTTCCCGCGGGGAGCTTTTACGGTTTCCTGGGGCCCAACGGTGCCGGCAAGTCGACCACCATCAAGTGCCTCACCGGACTGCTGCGCCCCACCGCCGGCAGCATGCGCATCCTGGGGTACGATCCCGTCACCCATCCCGTCGAAGTCAAGAAGCTGGTGGGAGTCGTCCCCGAAGATCTGGCCCTTTTCGACCGCCTGACGGGACGCGAGACCCTCTACTTCATCGGACAGGTCCACGGCCTCGACAAGGCCGCCCTCGAGTCGCGCTCCCAAGAACTCTTGGAACTGATGGACCTGCAGCGCGCCGCCGGAGACATCGTCACCGACTATTCGCACGGCATGCGCAAGAAGCTGGCCCTGGCCGCCTCGCTGCTGCCTGCTCCCCGCATGCTCTTTTTGGACGAGCCCTTCGAAGGGATCGACGCGGTGGCCTCGCGCCTGATCAAAAACCTGCTCAGCCGCTTCGTGCAGGGCGGCAGGACGATCTTTCTCACCTCCCACATCCTGGAGATCGTGGAAAGCCTCTGCGATCACATCGGGGTCATCCACCAGGGCCGGCTGGTTGCCCAGGGACCGCGGCGCGAACTCCAGGACGGCGCTCAAGGCCAGTCTTTGGAACAGATCTTCCTGGAATTGGTGGGCGCCGGCGAAGTCACCGGGCAAGAACTGGAGTGGTTGAGCGCATGATCCGCTGGATCCGGATTTTCGTCTGGCTGCGCATCCGCACCCTGGCCAACACGGCCAAAAGCGGCGCCCGCCGCGATGCTGTCTCCCAGCTGTCCCGCTGGGCCGAGGCCGCAGCTCCCATCCTACTGGCCGTCTTCCTCATCCCCCTCGCAATCGGTTTGGCCTTCGCAGCCCTGGCAGGAGGTTGGTGGATTGCAGGCCATCCCGACATCGAAGGAGGCGGCAAAGTGGTCCGCATCCTGCTGGGAATCACCCTGGGATTGGTCCTCATCTCGCCTTTGGCCAGTGCCATGAAGGGTGAAGCCACCACCTCCATACGGCTGCTTTTGCTGCCCATCCCGCGGCATTTGCTGCATGCCGTGCAAGTCATTTCGGGAATCGGCGATCCGGCTGTGGCAGCCGTAGTCCCGGGCTTGCTGGCCTTGCCCTTAGGATTGGCTTTGGGAGGAAGTCCGCTTGCAGGGCTGCTTACTTCTGCCGCCAGCCTGGCATTTCTGGCCGTCTTGCTGGCCCTGCAATCCTTGGCCGGATCACTATTGCAGATGCTCTACCGTAATCGCCGGCGGGCCGAGTGGTTTTCGATGGCCCTGATGGTCTCCATCATCGCCATCAGCTTGCTGCCCCCGCTCCTTGTGGATGATGAGCGGTCCGAAGTGACCATCGAGGCACCCCAAACGCCCATTTTAAAGGCTCTGCTGAGCATCTTGCCCTCTGAAATGTACGGCAGCGTCCTGAGACTCTCGCTGCAGGGGCTGAGGCTGTCGGCGCTCGCCTGGCTGGCCGGCCTGTTGATCCTGGGACTGGCGCTGTTGACCCTTAACTGGATCGTATTTCGTCGCTTGCTGGATACTCCAGAGACCTCGGGTTCCACCAAAGATGCCAGTCAGCCAGTCAAAACCTATGCCTTGCCCGGACTGAGCTGCGCTGCTTCGGCGGTAGCCTGGGCCACCGTACGCAGCGTGATGCGCACCGGCCGGGGACGGCTTGCCGTCTTCCTGACTCCGCTCATGGTGCCCGTGCTGGGACTGGCCATATTCAGTGAACGCAACCCTGATGCTTTCTCCAAGTTCCCCATTGAAAAGGGATTGATGCTGGCGCTGATGGCTGTGGCCTTCAGCCTGATGACCAGCCAGCCGGTTTTGCTCAACCAGTTCGGCGCCGACCGATCCGGACTGACCTTGCAGTTCCTGAGCCCGCTTTCGGGACTCGAACTGGTCAGGGGCAAGCTGGTCGGCACGGGCTTGATGGTGGGCGTCACCGCATTGGCTGGCATGGCGGGAGCGCTGCTGGTCGAGCCCTCGGGCCATCCGGCCTTGTGGCTGGCCTGCCCTTTGCTGATTCTTTCGGGATACTTGTTGACGGGGCCGCTGGGAACCATCCTGTCGATCGTCTTCCCCAAGGCCTCCAACCTGAGCAAATGGGGCAAGGAGGGGAATCCGCATCCGGCCGCGGCCGTACTGGGCACCTTGTTGCTGGGCCCAGTGCTGGGTCCGCCGGTGGCGCTGGCGGCGATTGGGCTGCTTTTGCTGAAGAGCCTGCTTTGGGTCTGGATCCTGCTGCTGGCTTGGTGCGCACTTGCTGCGGCGTGCTTTGCGGGTTTGAGCGGGGTGGCGGGACGCATGCTGGATTCGAGGAGGGAGGCTTTGGGGCTGGTGGCGCAGGGAAAGTGAGAGGGGAGAAACCGCAGAGGACGCAGAGGGAAGGCGCAGAGGGCACAGAGACGATCTCAATCCTATACAGTGTCGGTCCGGCACTAACCCGGTCCAAGGCTTCTTGCACTTCGGCAGCGAATTCCTCGCCAAGTCCGGGGCGTTGCTTTTCGTACCAATCAAACGCTTCGTCAAATTCGGTACGGGCCTCGGGTCTGAGGCGGACTGGCAGGCTCCCTCCGCGTCCTCTGCGGTTATCCCCCCGGCTTAGATCGCCTGCATCTTCCACCTTCCCTGCCGGAACACCAGGATCGATGCCACCGCCAGAGCCGCCTGGGCGATGGCGATGGCGATGAAGACGCCGCTGGAGCCCAGGCCAGCGGAGTGGGAAAGCAGGTAGGCCAAAGGGATTTGTACCAACCAGTAAGCCAGGAAGTTGAGCTTGGTGGGTGTCCAGGTGTCGCCCGCTCCATTGAAGCTTTGGCCCATGACCATTCCGAAGGCCAGAAAGAGATAGCTGGAGCTGACGATGCGCAGGCAGGTGACACCCACGGCCACCACATCGTCCTCGGGGCTGAAGATCCTCAACAGGGGTTCGGCAAAAATGATGAAGACGACGGCCACCAGTCCCAGGAAGACCATATTGCTGTAGCCGCTGATCCACACCGAACGCTCGGCGCGATCCGGCTTGCCGGCGCCCAGATTCTGCCCCACCAGGGTGGCGGCGGCATTGCCCATCCCCCAGGAAGGCAGCAAGGCGAAGATGATCAGGCGGACGGCGATGGTGTATCCGGCCAGGGCCGCGCTGCCGAATTCAGCGATAATGCGCATCAATCCCAGCCAACTGGCCGTCGAAACCAGGTACTGCAAGACACCTGTGGACGAGACCTTGGCCAGACGGGCCATGATGGCCAGATCGAGGCGGATTTGGCTCAGCTTCAACTGAATCCGTCCGCTGCCGCGCACCAGGATCCAGAGCTGCAGCAAAATGCCCACCGACCGTCCTGTGACAGTGGCGATGGCGGCGCCGGTGACGCCCCAGGCCGGGATGGGACCCCAACCAAAGATGAAGAGCGGGTCCAGCAGCATGTTGAGCAGATTGGCCAGCCACAGCACGCGCATGGCGATTACGGCATCCCCGGTGCCTCTGAATACGGCGTTGAGGACAAAGAGCAGGATGATGACGGCGTTGGTACCCAGCAAAACCGTGCAGTACCAGGCACCGGTCTCAGCCACGCTGGAGCTGGCGCCCATCAGGGTGAGCAATTCCACCGGGTAGATGATCCCGGCCAGGGCCACCGGGATGGAGCAGGCCAAGCCCAACAGGATGCCCTGGGCGGCAGCCCTGGAGGCGCCCTCGGGATCGCGCTCGCCGATGCGGCGGGCAACCATGGCGGTGGTGGCCATTCCCAGCCCGGTGGCTATCGAAAAGACGATGATCACCAGCCCGCCGGTCAAGCCCACCGCCGCCACGGCGTCGGCGCCCAGCTTGCCCACGAAAAAGACGTCCACCACTTCGAAGACGGCCTGCATGAACATTTCCAGGACCATGGGAATGGCCAAGAAGGTGATGGCTCGTGCCAGGCTGCCGCTGGTAAAGTCGTGCGGCTCTCCCCGCATGTTGCGGCGCAGGGAAGCCCAAAATCCGGTGGTGCCTGCGTCGCGGGCAGATTGGTGCATGGTGTCCCTCAACGATGATTATGCGGGAAAGCCTCAATTCCCGCTGCATGCGGTGATGGGTGAAGACGAGATTCAGGGCCGGAAGTTGCGAAAAAGAAGAGGGGATTTCACGCAGAGGCGCAAAGACGCAGAGAGAGGCAGAGGAGGGGAGAAGAGAGGAAATGGGAGTCGGGAGTCGGGCAAATTGTAGCCTCTGCAGACTTTGGACTTTGGACTTTGGACTTTGGACCTCTTGCTGCCAGCTGCCTACTGATTGCTTCCGCGTGAAATCCTTTCAGTGTGCCGCTATAATCGAAGGTGCCTCGGAACAGATCGAATCCCCGGTGCATTGGAGGATGAAAGTGAGACGAATCTACTGGATTTTTTGCCTTTTTTCAGTTTTGACGGTTTTCGGGTCGGCTCAGCAGCAGCTCAAGCGCCCCATGACAGTGGACGACGCCTTGAACATGGTCGGTGTGGGCAACGCCATGATCTCCCCGGACGGGGAGTGGGTGCTTTATTCGCGCTCAGAGTTGGATTGGGAGGAGAACAAGAGAAAGGTGACCTACCATCGCGTGTCTGCCCAGGGCGGCGAATCCTACCAATTCATCGGCGAAGGGGGTGCGAACAATGTCCAGTTCTCCCCTCAGGGCACCTACCTCTCTTTTCTGCGTTCGGCAAAAGAGGATGGCAGCCGGGAAAGCGGCCGGCAGGGCGAGCAGCGAAGCCAGATCTTCGTGATGCGCACCCAGGGCGGAGAGGCGGTGCAGCTCACCAGGCACAAAGGGCGCATCCGCTCATATTCCTGGTCCCAAGACGAAAGCCGAATCTTCTTCAATGCCGACAAGTCTCGGGACAAGGACGAACGAGAGCGGCGCAAGAAGGGAGAAGATGCAATCTTTGTCGACGAGGGCCCCAACGGTCAAAGCGAAGGGCGTTGGCGTAACTTGTGGGTTATCGGGCTGAAGGACCAGAAAGAGGCTCAGCTGACCGAGGAGCCGATCATCATTGGGAGCTTCGATGTCTCGCCAGACAGCAAGAGGATCCTCTACACGGCCCGCTCCGAGAACCGCCGGAACCAAGGAAACCTCTCCGAAATCTACCTGCTCGACATCGCAGGCAAGAATAGCGTCCGGCTGACCGAAAACCGGGCGCCGGAAAGCAATCTCCTCTGGTCGCCGGACGGGCGCAGCTTCGCTTTTACCGCAGCGGACGATCAGGAGTGGGAACTTCGCGAAGCAAAAATCTGGGTGATGAACCCCGACACTCGGGAATACCGGATGGTTTCGCAGCGATTCGAAGGCAACATTCAGCGCATGTACTGGGCGCCCGACAGCAAGAGCCTGCTCTTCACTGGCCTGCAGCGCACCGACTCCAACCTCTTCCGGCTGGAGGTCGAGTCAGGCCAGGTGAAACAGCTCACCCAGGCAAAGGGATCGCTTCAGGTGTCCTCTTTCTCGAAGGACCGCAGCAGCTATGCCTACATCTACTCGGATCCCCTCACCCCTCCCGACGTTTACAGCGCCTCAGTGAGCGGAGGGCGCCCAACCCGTCTGAGCAATGCCAATCCCTGGGTGGAAGCGGACCTTCTGCTGGCACGGCCCGAAGTAATCCGCTGGGAGAGTGACGACGGACTGGAAATCGAAGGGCTCTTTTTTCTGCCTGCCGATTCTCAAGGCAACTCCCCAGTGCCTTTGATGCTCAACATCCATGGAGGCCCTGCCGGTGTCTTCCGGAGGAGCTTCGAGCCCCGTTACCACATCTACGCCGGGCTGGGCTACGCTTCCTTGAGCCCCAATGTGCGGGGCAGCAGGGGCTACGGCGACGAACTGCTGCGGGGCAACATGGGTGATATCGGTGGAGGCGATTACCGGGATCTGATGACGGGCGTCGACCACCTCATCCGTCAGGGGTTTGCCGATCCCCAGCGGCTGGGCCTGAGAGGCTGGAGCTATGGAGGCATTCTGGGCGGCTGGACGATTACCCAAACCAACCGCTTCAAAGCCGCTTCGATCGGCGCCATGGTGTCGGATTGGACCTCTGAGTACGGCCCCGGCTTCAACTATGACGTGCGCTTGTGGTACATCGGCGGGACTCCTTGGGAGAATCCCGAGGGCTACCGTCAAAAATCCCCCCTGAGCCATGTGCACAAGGCTGAAACGCCCACCATCATCTTTCACGGCATGAACGACACCACCGATACCGAGGCGCAGAGCATGATGTTCTTCCAGGCTCTCAAGGACTTGGGGCGACAGGTGCGCTACCTGCGCTTTCCCCGCGAGCCCCACGGCTTCCGCGAACCGCGCCACCAGCGCATCCGCGACATCGAAGAGATCCGCTGGATGCAAGAACACATTCTGGGAGAAGACTGGCAGCCCTGGGAGAGGCCGAAGGACAAAGGCGACGATCAAGAGAAGAAGGAAGTCGAAGTCGAGGTCGGCGAAAGGAAGGAGTCAGGAAGAAGAGTGAAATCCAAAGTACCGGTTTCCGGGGATCCCTCTTCCTGACTCCTGACTCCTGACTCCTGACTCCCTCCTATTGAATCCACACTTTGTTGATTTTGACGGGCAGGATGGGGAGGTTGCGGTGGCCGGCACGAT
>JANQFM010000025.1 GCA_028277865.1 Acidobacteriota bacterium | reverse complement strand
GGAAACCGGCGATGGGCCGACCCCGGAGGGGTCAGGGAGATTAGCCGGTGGTCAAGCCGTCCCGGCGCGGCCGCCGGAACAGGCCCCCAAAGCATGATGCGCCCTGAATGGGCGCCGGAAGAAGAGCGATTTTTCGGCACAAGCGACTTTTGCGACAGCCTTCTCAGGGATTGGGAAGTTGCCGACTTTAGGTTCATATAAATTCCTTTGAATCAGGAGTTCTGAATTTACCTTCCTTGCTCTCCATGGCTTCCTGCAGATGGGACATCAATTGTTGCGCCAGCACCTGCACATGCGGTTCGCGCAGCATTGAGAAATGGTCACCCGGCACCTGGCGGACTTCAACTCCCAGCGAGGCCAGGTCGTTCCATTCCTGTGCAGGCTTCGAAAAAGCCTTGGAGAGCTTTTTCAACAGGTTGCCTGCAACTCCTTGCAAAGCTTGCCTAAAAGGACGATCGGCGGCGAAGTAGACGATTCGCAGCGGCGCCGGATCCGGACGGTAGCGGCGTGCGGCTCGAGAGTGGCTGCGGAAAAGATCGAACAGGAGCCGGAACCGCTCCCGCTCCAAGCGGGGAGGAATCAGCCTTTGCTGACGCACCTGCTCGTAGAGGAGGGTCAGCCGCTGCTCCGGCGCCTGATTGGCCATTGCCTTCAGGGGCAGGCTGTCGGACGTCAGTCCAAGCGAAAGCCCGAAGTTGACGGCCATCGATGCTTCCTCCAATTTTGGCCCGCGCTGCCCTGAGGGCAAAACCTTGCTGTCCAGCAGGGCGACCAGTGCGATTGATTCGCCTTTTGCCTGCAATTGGCGGGCCATCTCGAAGGCCACCAGTCCTCCGATGGAGTGGCCGCCCAGGAAATAGGGTCCCTGCGGCTGCTGCTGCTGCACGGCCTCGCTGTAACGCTGAGCCATGTCTTCGATTCGGTCGGCGCAGGGCTCTGCACCGTCCAGCTCAGGCGCCTGCAGCCCGATCAGGGGCTGCTCAGGCGCCAAGTGCCAGGCCAGCCCGATGAAACTGAAGACGCCGCCGCCGCCGGGATGGACCAGAAAGAGGGGCGGGCGGGTGCCTTTGGGCTGAAGCCTCACCAAGGGCGTGGCAGCAGGCGGGGACTGCTGCCGCAGGCGATTGGCCAGGTATTCGATGGTGCTTTCCTGGAACAAGGCGTTCAAGGGAATCCGATGTCCGGTTGCGGATTCGATTCGCGACAGGAGGTGAACCGCCAGCAGCGAGTGCCCTCCCAATTCGAAAAAGTCGTCCAAGACCCCGATGGGGCCGACTTCCAGGACATCTTCCCAGACCTGGGCCAATTGGAGCTCCAGGATATCCCGGGGTGCCACGAAAGGCCTTTTGTGGCCGCCGAGGCGCGCAACCGCCAGCTCTTGCCCCTTTTCCGGCTTTAGACTCTTCAGGGCTTGACGGTCCACCTTGCCGCTGGGGTTTAAAGGCAATTCCTCCAAAACCTGGAAGCTGGAGGGGACCATGTATTCGGGCAGGCGCTGCTTGAGGAATTCGCGCAGATCCGATTCGCCCGGCGCCGAATCCGTCCGGCAGGAAAGATAGGCTGCCAGGCGCCTCAGTTCGGCCACTTCGCCCTGGGCCAGCACGGCGCAATGCTGCACTTGGGGATGCTCGCCAAGGCGGGCCTCGATTTCGCCCAGCTCGATGCGGTAGCCCCTCACCTTGACCTGGTGGTCTTGCCGGCCCAGAAACTCCAGCGTGCCGTCCCGACGCCAGCGCACCAAGTCCCCGCTGCGGTAGAGCCGTTCTCCCCAGGCAAAAGGATGAGGCACAAAACTGGCCGCGGTGGCGCCGGGACGCCCGAAGTAGCCTCGGGCCAAGCCGTCCCCTCCGCAGTGCAGCTCTCCGGGGACTCCCACTGGAAGCGGGCTGTGCTGCTCATCCAGCACGTAGACCGTCGTGTTGGGCACGGGGTGCCCGATGGGTACCGAGTCCCACTCGTCGTCCGTCCGCCGCATGAGGTGGCAACTGGTGTAGGTGGTGTTCTCCGAGGGGCCGTAGCTGTCCACCAAGCAGGCCAGCCCCGACTCCAGGGCCGTACGCACCCTTTGCGGAGACAGCACGTCCCCTCCGGCGTAGAGCTGGCGCAAACGGGTCAGCGGCGCCGGATTCTCCTGCACCATCAAGTGGAACAGGACCGCCGACAAGTGCAAGGTGGAAATGCCGTGCTGCAGGATCAGCCCTCCCAGCTGCTTCAAGGTGGGCGTGCCGGGCGGAGGGACCACCAGACGGCCCCCGTTGAGCAGGCTGCCCCACAGCTCGAAGGTAGAGGCGTCGAAGGAGATGGGCGCCATCAGCAGGATCGATTCCTGCGGACCCAGTACGGCATAGCCAGTCTCCTTGACCAGCCGCACCACGCCCCTGTGGGGGATCGCCACACCCTTGGGAACGCCTGTAGAGCCCGAGGTGTAAACCAGGTAGGCGAGGCTCTCAGGCTCTGCCTTGCCGTCGGTAATCGGCCTTGCGCCCCAGCCGGCCCTCGCCGGTACCGGCTGCAAGCTCAGAGCCTTCCAATCCCCTGCCGGCAACTGCCTCTCCAGGCCCTGCTGGACCAATACGGCACTGGGCCGGGAATCCGCCAGCATGCGTGCGATTCGGTCCTGAGGATAGCCGGGATCCAAGGGTAGATAGGCTGCGCCGGATTTGACGATTGCCAGCAACCCGACCATCATCTGCAAAGACCGGTCGGCAAAAAGTCCTGCCACAGACTCCGCTCCCAGGCCTTCTTGGCTGAGGCGCCGGGCCATCCGGCCAGCCTGACGGTCCAAGGAGGCGTAGCTGAGCTGGCAGCGGCCGCAGACGACAGCAACACTGTCCGGTCGATCGACGGCCTGCTCCTCGAAGAGCCCTGCAATCGTCTCATGGCGGGGATAGCGGTTGGAGGTGTCGTTCCATTCCCCCAACAGCTGCCATTGCTCAGCCCGACTCAGAATGGAAATCTCCCCGATGGGTCGCCGAAGGCCATCCACTATACCCAGCAGCAGCCTGTGCAGATAACGCGAGAGCCTCCGGATGGTGGAAGGGGCAAACAATTCGGCGGCATATTCCACGGCTCCGGTCAATCGGGAACCTTGTTCCCTCATCGACAGGGTCAGTTCGGGCCTCGAAGAAGCGGCTTGCCGGCCTATTTCGTTCCTCTCCAGACCGGTTGCCTCAAGGGCGAACATCACTTTGATGAGCGCAGAACGATCCGGCTGCAAGGCATCCACCAGCTGTTCGAACGGCATCTCCTGATGCCCGAAAGCCCCCAGGGCCGTCTCGCCTACCCGTCGCATCACTTCCGGGAAATCAAGCTTGCCGGTCAGTGCTGTCCTCAGCGCGACTATGTTCGGGAAGGATTCCGTCTCGTCGCGACTGCGGACGGTGACGGGCGAGCCGACCAGGATGTCCGTCTGCCCTGTGTAGCGGAAGAGGAGAAGCTTGAAGGCGGCGAGCAGCGTTGCGAAAGGGGTCGAATCCTGCCCCTGGCTCAGATTCCACAAAGCCTGACTCAACCCCTCGGGCAAAGCAAAATGATGGACAGCCTCCCGATGGCTTTGCATAGCTGCCCGAGGCCGGTCTGTCGGCAAGTCGAGGGCCGGGGCGTCTTGGATTCTCTCCCTCCAGTAGTCCAGCTGCTCTTGCAGCACTGCATCCTTCAGCCAATGGCGCTGAGTGGGCACAATCCTTGGCACGGACTGCCTGGGGCGCCTTTGCAGGGGGTACTGTGCAAGAGCCGCTCGGTCCACCTTGCCATTGGGCTGGGCAGGCAAGGAACTCAGGGCGACGATGTGGGCTGGAACCATGTACTCGGGCAGTCTGCGGCGCAGGTGCCGCCTCAGTTGAGAGGCTGAGAAGGTGTGGATGCCCTGCCGCCCTTTGGAACTGGCCAGTGGGTTGGGGACGCTGCGGCGGGGCACGATGAAGGAGGCCAGCTTCTGATCAACAGGCTGGTCCTCCCGAATCAGCAGCGCTGCTTCCTGGACTGCCGGGTGCTCCTCCAACAGGCCTTTGATCTCGTCCAATTCCACCCGCAAGCCGTTCAGCTTGACTTGACGGTCGGCCCGTCCCACAAACTCGATGCCTGCCCCGGGCAGATAGCGGGCCCGGTCCCCTGTCCGGTAAAGGCGTCCGCCCGGCTGTTTGCTGAAGGGGTCGGGGAGAAAGCTATTGGCGGTCAGGCGGGGTTGCCCGAGATAGCCGCGGGACACTCCGTCGCCTCCGATATACAACTCGCCCTCAACCCAGCGAGGGACCGGCTGAAGGCGGGGGTCGAGCAGGTAGACCTGCTGATTGGCCAAAGGTCGTCCCAGGGGAAGGCTTGTGCAGCTGTCCGGCAGCGACTTGTCGGGCTGCAGCCGATAGGTCATCGCTCCGACAGCGGCTTCGGCGGCCCCATAGTGGTTAAAGATAGTGCATTGGGGCACCATCTCCTGCAGCTTGCGAGCCCAATCCCAACGCGAAGCTTCACCGTTCAGAAGCAAACATTTGTTCGGCATAATCCGATGGGGATCGGCCACGGCCTGCAATGCGGCTAGCCGACTGGGAGCGATGCTCAAGAAATCAATGGAGTGATGACGAAAATAATCGCCTATTTCCAGTAGGTTAGAGGAAATTTTCTGAGAAATTACATTCAAGCATCCGCCACTGGCCAGACAGGCGTAAAGGGAGGTGTTGTCCAGGTCGGCGGACCAGCTGGGAAGCAGGGCAAAGCTGGCTTGGGGCGCAACCTCCAGCCGACTCAGGATTGCCTGCAGGTAGTTGGCGATCTGGCGGTGCTCAACGGCCACGGCTTTGGGGCCTCCGGTTGATGCCGGGGTCAACAGGA
>JANQFM010001112.1 GCA_028277865.1 Acidobacteriota bacterium | reverse complement strand
CAACTGCCAACTGCCAACTGCCAACTGCCAACTGCCAACTGCCAACTGCCAACTGCCAACTGCCAACTGCCAACTGCCAACTGCCAACTGATCACTGCCACAATTCAGCGGCAGCCAGGCGGACTCGGGAACGGATGAGGGTGCCCTGTCGCAATGCCAGAACGTCGACCATTTCGCCTGGGCTCTTTTCCGACATGATCAGGGCGAAGTCACTGAAGGACTGCAGGTAGGCGCCATCGAAGCCGATCAGAATGTCGCCTTGGCGGAGCCCGGCCTCGTGAGCGGGGGTTTGTTCGGTCACACCTTCCAGCCGCACGCCGTTGGAGATCCAATTCAGGTCAGGCATCATTCCGAAAAGGGGGCGGGGCGTGTCGGCATAAGGGCGGAAGAACTCGGGGAAGCCGCGCAGGTCGACGAAGCGGGGACGCTCTTCAAGGAGGTCCAGGCGACGCACCATGCTTTCCACCACTTGGAGGATTTGAAGGGTGCGGGGAACGTCGATGCGTTCCACATCATCGTCAGGACGGTGGTACTGGTCGTGCAAGCCGGTCGAAAAGTAGAGCACGGGAATCCCCCAGCTGGAGGAAAAGGGCAAGTGGTCGCTGGGCGCCTGAGGCGTCTGGGCGTACTTGAAGAAGAGGGGGGATTCCATTTGGATCGCACTGAGCAGGCCTTGAAATTCCTGAGCCGTTCCCACTCCTGCCAACAAGAGGTCTCCTGGGCTTCGGCCGATCATGTCCATATTGAACATGGCGATGACCTGGGAGGGATCGAGTGGGGAGGCCTGGACGAAGTGACGCGAGCCCAGCAATCCCAGTTCCTCGCCGGCGAAGGCGATCAGCAGGACGCTTCTTTGCAGGGGCGGCCCTTGAGAGAGCCTGCGGGCCAGGTAAAGAAGCCCGGCAGTACCCGAGGCATTGTCGTCGGCGCCGTTGTGGATTTCACCCTGGAATGGGGATTGCAGCCCCTCATGGCCCAATCCGACATGGTCGTAGTGGGCGCCGATGATGAGCACTTCGTCGCTGCTGCCGGGCAGCAGGCCCAGCACATTCCTGACTGGTTGAGTGGTTTCGTGCACATCGATCTCAATTTCGGCTTTCCACTCGCCCAAGGGCAGCGAAAAAGGCCTGGGGCCGATATCGATGTACTGCTGCAGCTGGCTGAGGTTGGTGGCGGAAAGTGAAAGAGAGAAGAAGCGTTTGGCCCAGGCCTCGCTGACACGGAAGGTCGGAAGGCCCAGCCGCTCCAGCTGCGTATGCTCGTCCGCAATGTCCTCTGCCAGCCAGGAGGGATGGTGCAAGCTGTCGGGCATGATCAGCACGGCCGCTGCCCCGTGCTGCCTGGCGTTGGCCACCTTGTAGCGCAGCGAGGAATAGGGGGTCGGATCGAGACCCCGAAAGCGGCTGGAATGGAGGTTTTCCTGCGGTTCGTGCTCCATCACGAGCACGATCTTGCCCAGCGTATCAATGTTGCGGTAGTCGTCATAGCCCAGTTCGGGGGCGCTGATCCCATAGCCGGCAAAGACCAGTTCCCCCTCCAGGCGGCCGGAGGCCTTTTCGCCGTAGCCGATCAGCTTGAAATCGCCCTCTGCTTGCTTGATGCGCAGGCGGCGGTGGCGCAGCGAGAGGGAATTGCGGCGGCCTGCCCTGGCGATCACCGGCAGGTCGAACGCCTGGAAGTAGCCTTCCTCTCCAGCTCCCGGCTCCAATCCGTATCGGCGGAAGATGTCGGCGATGTATTCGGCAGCGATGTCGATTTCGGGCTGATAGTTGCCGCGGCCCCTCATTTCGTCGGAGGCCAGAAAGCTGAGGTGTTCGGCGAACTCCTTGCGGGCGCCCTGGGCCAAGACGGAGGGGGACGCCGCCAGGAAGACCGCCCCAAGCACGCAAAGCCGCCCAAATCGCACCATCGGTTTCCTTTTCAATACGCTTTCCCTACTCCGAACCCTCTTTCAGCGTCAGCCGGCTCAAGCGATGCAAGGAACCGCTCAAGGTGGCCACGGAATGACGGGCCACATAGTCTGACGCATCCACTACCGAAAGGGCCGACTCAAAGAAGTAGCGGTCCACCTCTCGGTCCAGCAGGCGATGGATCTGCTCCGATTGCTGCAAAAAATCCGCAAACCGTGAATCCACCGAGCCGGATGGGCAACATTTTAGCAAGAAAGAGGCATTCGAGTAATCGGCAAAATACTCATTGAAGGTCTTTTGGATGGAGCGGGCGCAATCGCCGATCTTGCGGACCAGCTTGCGGCGCGCCTTTTTCTTGGAGGGGTCGGCAGCCAATTGGCGGCCCTGCTGCAGCATCGAATCCAGCCGGCTGTGCAATGAGACGATCTTCTCCACCTTGCGGACCACCTGACTAGGCGCCGGCTGGACCAGGAAGTGCCCCAAGTTGATCTTGTTGAAGAAGACGAAATGAAGGTTTCGGCGAATCATCCGCTCGACCGCGTTGGGCGCCAGTCCCGGGTTCCTCTTGCGGCCTTCCTCGTACAAGGCGGTGAGATCCACCTTGTCAAAATCGAAAGCGGATTCTCGGCTTGCATAATAGGAGTTGGCAGAAGGAGAGAGCGATCGCTGGGCCGACGCCGACAAAATGCAGCACGCCATCGCCAGCAAGGCAATGCAGCCTGTCGCAAAAGGGGTGCGCACAGCCAACCTCGTCGATTCAGATGCCCATCGGCCCCGAGCCGGTGCATCAATTCTTGTCGCTGAAGCGAGCGAGCTTCTTCCTTCAGTATACGCAAGTTTGCCGACATTTCCAGAAAAAAGTCCAAGGTACCAAGGTCGTTCCGAAGAAGGCTGCAGGCTTTGCCCCGCGAGGCCGGAACTCTCTGATCTCTGCGTCTCTGTGGCTTCCCGTCTCCGGTCTGAGGCGCTGCCTCGCTAAGCTTGGACCTTGGACCTTGGACCTTGGACTTTGGACTTTGGACCCGTCTTACTGAATCCCTCTGTGGATCAAGCGGTCCAGTTCTTCGGCCGAGTATTGGCGGGCGGCGATCAGGTCAAAAAGGTCGTCGAAATCCCACTGCTCACTCAGGTTGAGGCGTTGGGCCAGGTCGGGGCGGTTGAGGGGGTGCTGACGGTCGAGCACCAGGGCTTCCAAGTGATGGATGTCCCTGGCGCCCTGGGGACAGTGACGGATCTCGATCTCCAGGCGGCAGCCCACGAGCACATAGGCCGTCAGGCGCTGAACGAAGCCCATGTAGTCCTGCTCATCTGCCGGAGGCCCATAACCGGTGTAGTCGATCTTCTCCACCTCGACCAGAAGGCCCTTCTTGGCGTCCAGCAGGCGGTAGAAGATCTCCTCCGGGAGCATGTCTTCGCTGATGACCGAAAGCAGTCCCTGGGGCTCCTCTCCCCCGTCATCCAGGGCTTGCCGGATCTGCCCAGCCGAGGCATAGTCGCTCAAGACCCTTTGAGCCTCGTCCAGGTTCTTGTAGCGGATCGCCTTCAGAACGGTCGCCATGCCCTCATCTCCAGTTGGCAGTTGGCAGTTGGCAGTTGGCGGATTGGGGAGGAAGGCCGGGAAAAAGACCCAAAGCCCTCATACTGTGCCTGCCGGTTTCCAATCTCCTTCTTCCTGACTCCTGACTCCCGACCCCTGACTCCCGACTCCTGACTCCTGATTCCCGGCTTCTAGTTCAGCGAAGGATCCTCCGGCTTGAGGCTGCGGTAACGGTCGGCCAGGCGGCGCAGGCTCAGCTGTTCGTCCATGAAGTCGAGGATGGAATTGGCACGGCCCCTCAAATCGTCGAGTTCGAGCAGCTTCTGGCGTGTTTGAGGATCGAGCCGCAGCGCGCTGCACAATGTGTTGACCAGAGTCTCGAAGTCCAGTTGCGAGAGGATCTTCTGACCGTTTTCATCGGCATCCTCGCCGCCCTGCTTGCCCCGCGTCAGCGCCTCGAAGGATACCAGCAAGGAATCACGCACATCGTCCGATTCCTCAACCTCGGGAATCCACTCGGGGATGCTCTCGACGGTGGCCTGGCGGAAGAGGAAATCCCTGGGCAGCAGATGCTGGATTTGAAAGCGGTACTTTCCTGACAGCAAGATGTGGTAACGCCCGTCGTCCAGCTTCTGATGGCGTGAGATCTCGCCCGCACTGCCAATCTCATAAATCGATTCACCGCCCGATTCCTCTTTCTGAGAAACCGACCTGAGCAGCACGATACCGATGGGGAGCCTGTGCTCCAGGCAGTGGGCCACCATCTGGCGGTAGCGGGGCTCGAAGATATTCAGAGGCAATACCGTGCGCGGAAAGAGGACCACGTTGGGCAAGGGAAAGATCGGAATGTCGTGCAATCCCTTGGGTGAATGTCTCATCGAAAGTCCT